>NZ_JASJOR010000016.1:0-217468 GCF_030068545.1 Xanthocytophaga flava
GAGGCACTGCTCAACCACAGGGGTTGCAGTTAACCAACAACCATCACAGTGAGCCCTTTGCAGCGATTCCATCCGGAGCGACAGTAAGTAACAACACCCAGACTACACCTGCTTTGTTACGTTCTGGAAGTTTGCCTTTACCCTATTTATCAACTACAGAAGGGAGTAATTTGATAGATGCGGGTACAAGTAATTTACCAACAGCCCCATTGGCGATGAGTTATAGTGGAAACGGACCAGATATTGGGGCATATGAATCTGGAACAATAGTAAGTAATCAACCACCAAGCGTAACCCTGACAACTCCAATAGTGAATGCTTCTTATCCAATTGGAAGTAACATTGATTTTACAGCTACTGCTACAGATGCAGATGGAAGTATTGCTAAAGTGGAATTTTATGCAGGTTCAACAAAAGTTGGAGAGAAAATAAGTTCTCCGTATTCTTTTAGTTGGAATGCAACTACAGCTGGTTCGTATGCCATCACGGCAAAAGCAACGGATAATGCAGGTGGTGTTACTACTTCCACTACAGTCAATATTACGATCACTGCAGTTAATGAGAATCCAGTAGTTGCAATTTCTTCTCCTGGTGCAAATACTTCTTTAACAGTAGGAGAGGTTGTAAGTATTGCTGTTAATGCAAGTGATTCTGATGGCTCTATTGCAAAAGTAGAGTTCTATGCAGGCTCAACAAAGATTGGTGAATCAACAACAGCACCCTATACAATCGACTGGACTCCTTCTGCAGCTGGAAACTATGCGCTAACAGTAAAAGCTACGGACGATAAAGGGGGAATCACAACTTCTTCATCTGTAAATATTATTATCAATGCCGTAGTTACTAATCAGCCTCCTGTAATTGCAATTAATTCCCCATCAAATAACTCAACTTCTACAGAAGGAGATGTGATTACGATAACAGCTGTTGCTACAGATAGTGATGGAAGTATTACTAAAATAGAATTTTTCGCGGGTACAACGAAAATAGGGGAAACTACTACCTCTCCTTATTCTCTATCATGGAGTAATGTAACAAATGGTACGTATACATTAACAGTAAAAGCTACAGATGATAAAGGAAGTGTAACTACTTCTGCTCCTGTTAATGTTATAGTTAAGGCCATAGGAGTTGAACCTAAGCCAAATCAAACACCTGTAGTCGCAATCTCTTCTCCCACATCGGCTGTTTCTCTGACAGAAGGTGAAAGTCTTACATTTGTTGCTTCAGCAAGTGATAGTGATGGTTCAATTACCAAGGTAGAGTTTTATGCAGGTTCTACTAAAATAGGTGAGTCAACAACATCTCCTTATTCTGTTAATTGGACAAATATCACAAAAGGCACCTATTCGGTTACCGCTAAGGCTATTGATAATGAAAATGCCTCTGCAATATCACAGGCAATTACAGTTAATGTAGGTACTAAGCCAAACCAACTTCCTGTTATTTCTATTACAAGTCCTGCCAGTGGTACAGACCTTACTGAAGGAACTACTCTTTCTATTACTACTAATGTAACTGATAGTGATGGTACCTTGGTTAAGGTAGAGTTTTATGCTAATGAAACTAAAATTGGAGAAGCAGCTTCTGCTCCCTGGAGTTTTAGCTGGGCTAATCTTTCGGCAGGTGCATATGCCTTAACAGCTAAAGCCATAGATAATAAAGGCGGTAGTAATACTTCTGCTGTAGTTAACATCAATGTAGCTACAAAGGTTACAGTTCCAAGGCCTACTCCTAATCAAGTACCTGTAGTGTCAATTACATCGCCTGCTAACAATACTGCTTTTGTAGTTAGAAATGCTGTCTCTATTATAGCTTTAGCAAGTGATAGTGATGGAAGCATTGCTAAGGTAGAATTTTATGTAGGCTCTGCTAAAATAGGAGAAACTACTTCTGCTCCCTATTCTATTAGTTGGATTCCTTCAGCAATAGGTTCTTATGCCTTGACTGCAAAAGCTATCGACAATCAAAGTGGGGCTTCAACTTCCTCAGTTGTAAATGTAACCATAACTGCTCCCGCCAATCAACTACCAAGTATAACCCTGACTGCACCAACCACTAATGCTTCTTATCCGACAGGAAGTTCTATCAATCTGACAGCTACTGCTACAGATGCAGATGGAAGTATTGCTAAAGTGGAATTTTACGTGGGCTCTACAAAAGTTGGAGAAAAAGCAAGTTCTCCGTATTCTTTCAGTTGGAAAGCTACCACAGCAGGTTCGTATGCTATCACGGCAAAAGCTATTGATAATGCAGGTGGAGTAACTACTTCTTCAGCAGTTAATGTTACAGTTACAGCGCCAAATCAGGCACCATCTATTGCAATTACTTCTCCTGCAATGAATTCAACCTATATATTAGGGAATGCTATTACTATTAATACTAGTACATCAGATGCAGATGGAAAAGTAAGTAAAATTGAATTTTATGCAGGCTCAACAAAGATCGGTGAATCAACAATAGCGCCCTATACACTAAACTGGACTCCTTCTGCGGCTGGAACATATGCACTAACAGCAAAGGCTACTGATGATAAAGGAGGGGTGACTACTTCTGCTGTTGTATCAATTGTTATCAAGATAGCCACTGTGAATCAACCTCCAGTGGTAGTGATTAAAAGTCCTGCTACTAATACGTCTTTTATAAGTGGAAATACAGTAACCATTACTACCAATGCAAGTGATAGTGACGGAAGTATTGCCAAGGTAGAGTTCTATGCTAATAATAGTAAAATAGGAGAATCAACAAATGCTCCTTATTCTATCAATTGGAATGCAGTTAGTTTGGGCACTTATTCAGTAACAGCGAAAGCTACTGACAATAGCGGTGCTACTACTACATCGACTCCTGTCGTTATTACAGTAAAAGCTTCTGTAGTAGAAACGCCAACTCCTTCTAATAATGCTCCAACTATCCGAATCACTACTCCAGCTGCAAATAGTGTCTATACAACAGGGCAAAATATTACTATTATGACGGATGCCAAAGATGTTGATGGAACTATTCAGAAGGTAGAGTTTTTTGTAAACGACTCAAAAATTACAGAAAAAAGTACCAGTCCCTGGAATACTGCTACTACCTTAAAAGAAGGAACCTATACACTGACTGCCAAGGCAACAGATAACAAAGGCGCGGTAACTACATCTGCACCTGTAACAATAGTTATTAATGCTACTAGTAGTACTACAAATACGCTTCCAGTCGTATCAATTACTTCCCCATCCAATAATGCAACCTTTACGGAAGGAGGCACAGCACCTATCACAGCAACTGCAAGGGATAATGATGGTTCAATTGCCAAAGTAGAATTCTATGCTAATAATATTAAAATAGGTGAAGCTACTTCTGCACCTTATGCTTTTAACTGGAGCAGTCTGGTAATTGGTACTTACGCATTGACAGCAAAAGCAATTGATAATAGAGGTGGTATCTCAACGTCTTCTCCTGTAACTATTGTTGTGAAAGCTGCCCCCGTTAATCAGCCTCCAGTAATTGCAATTACGGCTCCTTCTAACAACCAAACCTTCACAGCAGGAGAATCCATTACAGTAACAGCTACTGCTACAGATAATGATGGACAGGTAATTAAGGTAGAGTTTTATGCAGGTACGACCAAGATTGGTGAAACAATGAAAGCTCCTTACACTATTACCTGGAAAGATGTACAAAAGGGGACCTATGCTTTAACAGCTTTAGCTTATGACGATAATGGCGCTTCCACCACTTCTGCTGTAGTGACAGTAGTTGTCAAAGAAAAAAGTACACCTGGAGAACCAGAACCTGAAACAAGATTTTATCGGGCTATTAACCTTAATGGACCTGGTTTAACTATTGATGGACATGAATGGGGTGGCTCTAATGCTGCAAATTATACGTACAGTGGTACATCTATGGAAAAAACTTCTATTGCTTTAAGCCCTGCAACGGATGAGAATCGTACCTCAATGATTCATAGTTCTATTACAGGACGTAACGTGAATGTGGCTCTTACCTCTGTACCGAATGCTACTTATGATGTGTATCTGTATGTATGGGAAGAGGATGCTATGCAAATCTATAGTGTTTATTTGGAAGGTAAGACTGTACAATCAAATTATACAAGCGGAAGTGCTGGTACATGGAAACGTCTTGGACCGTTCCGTGAAACGATTAAAGATAATACTATCAATGTAAAAACATCAGGGGGATATGCCAATGTATCGGGCATCGAGGTATGGACTGTGTCAGATGATAACGCCGTCCCAACTACTTGCTCCGCAACAGGGTATATTCTACGTGAAGAATGGAATAATATAGCGGTGAATATTTCTGAAATGGTTCCTGCTTATAAGAAACCAGACAACAGCTCACAACTAACTCTTTTTGAAGCGCCATCCAATGTAGGAGATAACTATCGCAGCCGAATTAGAGGATATATTTGTCCACCTGTAAGTGGTACATATACTTTCTGGATTGCTGGTGATGCTGAGGCAGAGCTTTGGTTAAGTTCAGATGAAAGTCCTGCTACCAAAACTCAGATTGCGTATGTAAGCGAGGCCACCAATCCAAGAGAATGGGGTAAGTCCGCTACTCAACGTTCTGCTGCTATTACATTGATTAAAGGCAAAAAATACTATATTGAAGCCATACATAAGGCTGGTGAAGGAAATGACAATCTGGCTGTAGGCTGGCAAATACCAGGAGGAATACAAGAACTGCCAATAGCAGGTTCAAGATTATCACCATATGTTCCAACAGAAGCGGAGTTTGAAAGTCCATCTATAACAGATGCTGGATTGACTTTGTACCCTAATCCTGCGGATAGCGAAGTGAATGTGCAATTCAGTGTCAATGAAGATCAGAATGCAATAATAGCTCTAACCAATATGACAACTCAGCAGGTTATTCAAATCACACAATCTGTACAGGCTGGCGAAAATACAGTTCGTATTGATGTAGCTAATCTCGCAAAAGGAATGTATATTGTATATGTAAAAACCAAAGAAGGTCGTTTATCAAAGAAACTGGTAGTGACCCGATAAGATACTTTTGTGAAACCCCGTTGAAGAGCCTGTTTATGCAATTTGCATAGCAGGCTTTTTTATTTTCAGATATTCTAGGAAAATAATTAAAGTTCGAATATTTCCACAATCTGACTGTAGTTCCAGTCATCAACAATTTTGACCATATTTCCGATCAAAGGTAAAAGTGAACAGAATTCGAATATTTCTAAAAGCGAACAGAACTCCAGTCAAAAGAAAGAGTCATTCTATTTCTGTTCCATTTTTATTTTGATCAACACATCTTCAATTCTTTTCTTATAGACTTGAACAGTATTTGAATAGTGGCGAAAGTTGTGATTAAGCCCAAAACTCATTCCAAACTGAGTTGTTTTTTTGTAGTAAAGTAAGACAAACTAAGTATAACGAAAGAAGATTTTAGCCTGAGTCGAGATTCTACTGACCACGGCTAAAATGATAGAGTGACGCTATAGTAGAAAGACTACCGAGAAGTGTCTTAAGTGAGATTTTCGCCAGATTCTCCTCTGTATAATTACTATCTTTTGAGGATTCTTGCAGTCTATTGATGTTGGAAGAGGGAAGTAGTAATTTTAATAAACGAAATAAATTGTTAATCGATAAAATATCTGGCTATGAAACTGATCTTCACTTTGTTAGCTGCTTGTGTAATTATGTCTTGCGCATCTAACCGTCCTACAAAAGCAGGGGTATACAAGAGCAATAGC
The DNA here is from genome assembly GCF_030068545.1 of Xanthocytophaga flava. Lineage (NCBI taxonomy): Bacteria > Pseudomonadati > Bacteroidota > Cytophagia > Cytophagales > Rhodocytophagaceae > Xanthocytophaga > Xanthocytophaga flava. The sequence continues at coordinate 5,726 of NZ_JASJOR010000016.1, forward strand.
ATCCCTGAGTTTGTAAAGCAGAAATAATCTCTGCTATTGAAATCAAATCTTACAATAGTTTGTGTTTTCTGGAGTGGAGTCTAAGTAGAGATAGTATGTAAGAAAGTAAATGATTTCATAATTCTAAAAAGTAGGATCTTAGGGGATTGAGATTCTACTTTTTAGAAATTATTTTCAGTAAAGACTTATTACAAACTTGCGAAGTTATTGTGAGATCTCTTTTCCGTTATCGTATTTCTTGCGATTTACCAACTTCCCAGATTCATCATAGTATTTCCAGGTACCATCTTTTTGATCAGCTTTGTAGCGGCCTTTTATTTTAATCTCACCATTGGCATGATATTCCCGGTATGAACCGTCCCGGAAACCATCTTTCATGCTCACCTCTAGTTTCTTCTTTCCATCTGGATAGTTCTCTGTATATTTTTCAGTACTTAGGTCCTCAATATACACATCTTCTTCCTCATCCTCTACCTGTGTAGAATCTGATACAACCAGAGTAGAATCTGTTGACACTGTCAGTACAGGTTCCGGTACCTCTGATGGCTCCTGATAGCGAACAATAAAGCGGGTATCAAATAAAGTCTCCTCACCTGTTAGCTGGAAGCCAACTTCAGGGAAAGCTACAATATATTTTTTGTTCTTTTCTGCGTCTTTCCATGTCTCTGCTGATACAAAGCCTTTGAGGTTGTTGTGCAGTACCGGAGTTTGAATATAAACAAATATATTGGAAGAACTTTCAAACTTATCTACAAACGTTTTGTAGGCTTCCTGTTCAGCCAGTGTTTGTTTTGCTTCATAATCGTCAATAAAGCTTTTGATTGTTTGGGGATGATTACTAAATACCACATAATCATCTATAAACGTAAAATACGGTTTATCCAGCTTCTGAAATAGTTTACCCAGAATCGGTTTGAAGAAACCTTTTACGGCCATATAGTGGATAGGATATCCCTTATAATCCACTTCCCGAATTTTCACAGGAGTTCTTTTCCGAATCTGTTTGCCAATAAATTCCATTTGTCGTTTGGCTTCTTCAATGTCATCTGCCTGTATTACTGCAGCAAACTCGTTGGCTCTTCCAAGACCCTGAGGCTGCATTTGTACAAAGCATACCTCCTCTCCCATCCAGTTGATGAAATTTTCTTTCAGGCTAATTTTCAGAAATCCTTCTACTTTGTTTACGTTGCTCTGGTATTCTTTGTATTCCGCTTCACTATTTTCCTGCATCACCTTTTCAAAACGATTATGAAATTCTGAAAAGTTCTTTACTGCTATACTCATATAGAAAGCTGTTCTTTGAGGAATAACCTTCTGTGCGGCCAGTTTCCCACGACCTGATTCGAGCATTGCTTTCATATATGAACTAACAGAATCGTTGATATTGGTAGCTCCCTTCATGGAAATCCATTCCTCACCGTCCATGTCAATGGTGGTAGCGGTATAAGCAAGCATTTTGCTGAGGCTATTTACATATTCGTTAGGCTCTGACAGATAACAGCGCATATAGTCATCCAGATAGCTATATTGCATATACATTTTGAACATTCCGTCGTTGTCTATTTGCTTGTCAATCTCTATGAAACGGATATCCCGGCCAATAACAGGTTCTTCGCGCTGGTCAATAGACGCTTCTACAAGGCTGTTGGTATAAGAACATACCAGCAGGTTTGAAATAAATGCCAGATATAGTGTTTGTCTGCTTTGTTTATCGTATAGTTCAGTAATGGTAATGCCATTGTATGGGCGTTGGGACACTCTATAGCCTGCCTGTCCATTGAGATTCGTAAGATAATCCTGTAGAAATTTGAGCTTACCCGCCTTTTCTAGATCCACAATAAAAAGGAAGTCGTAGTCTGTCCTCTTATAATTATGAGCAGAAATTAATACATGTCTGGAGCCAAACTGATCAAATAATTCTTTGTTATCATTGATCATTGAGTCAAGCGCATTGGCTCCAGATGTTAGCTCTCCAAAATAGGATTGTGTTTGCAGGAACTTCCAGGCCTTACTACTACTTAATTTCTGCCAGCTTTTAATAGGCTCACTGGTTTCAATAATGTAGATAGCATTTTTTGGGACAAGATAAATAGCCTGGAAGTTTTCAGGGGGTGAAAGATAATATTGGTAAGCCGCAAAAAGCCCTCCCCCTGTCAGAAGGATAAGGAAGAGCCAGAGAAGTTTTTTCATACAGAATCAGACAATAGGTTTCAGGGTGGTTTGACGAAAAGCAAAAATGATTTTTCATCGAAAGTTAATACAAAAAAGCACCAGAAAACAGTCCAAGACTTCATAAAAAATGGCAGATAAACCCTATCAATAACATATAGAGGATTTTATCCGCCATTAATAAATAAAGAAACTTCCTACGATATTAGTTTTTGTCGGAGATGGAATTCCAGCCCTTCATTAATTTTGGTTAGCTTTTCTATTACTTCTTTGTCTTCATGTTGTTTCTGATAGTGTTCATAGGCTTTTAAAATGATTGTTTTCAGATTGTCTGCATCCCAGGGCTTGGTAGCAAAATAGAATATATGTCCTTGATTTACAGCCTCTACTACAGATGATAGTTCCGTATAACCAGTAAGAAGTATGCGTACAGGATCAGGAAAGGTCTCTACAATAGATGATAGAAATTCTATTCCAGTCATCTCCGGCATTCGTTGGTCTGTAATCAAAACATGAATAGTATCTTCTTTTAAAATTTCCAAACCTTTTGCCGCAGAAGGAGCCGTAATAACAGAAAATTCGTTCTGGAAGGTAGCTTCAAATAAACTACGGTTATGAGGCTCATCTTCAATATATAAGACTCGGATGGATGCATGTTCTGTATTCATAATTGTGAATGTATGTGCAGGTAGAAGATAAAAAAATAATAAGCAAAAGTGGAAAGTTGTAGTATAATTTTTCTAATTTTTGAGGGTAAAGCTGATAATTTTATTATTTTCAATGCTTTTTTCAGTAAAAGAATTAACTCCATATTTTTTGTAAGAGCAGACCACAACGTAAATCTTTAATTACCGTCTTATGCATGAACTTCTACAGAGCAGACTTTCCGAAAATAGTGCTCAAAAACAGGTGTTTCAACCTCGATTCTTTTATTTGTCAAATGTTGAGGATGAACTGCAATTAAAAAAACTTTTAGCAGAAAACCCGCATATTCGTGTTTTTGATGAGTTGAAAAACCAACTGGAAGAGCTGATCAAATCTTTGAATCCCAGTACGTTGTTTACTAAAGAAACGTTGCATGAAGCAGTAGATGCACATTTGGGTACTACAGATATTTATTCCTATGGTGTATGGGTCTATTATCCCTGGTCAGCAAGGCTTGTTCATATAGTTGATAAAGAGGAGTTTATTTTTCTGCGAACAAGTCGTAATCATTATAAGATTACTCCAGAAGAACAAAAATTTCTTTCTACCCGGAAAATAGGTGTTGTTGGATTATCTGTTGGACAGTCTGTTTCGGTAACTATGGCGATGGAGCGTTTATTTGGGGAAGTAAGACTAGCTGATTTTGATCTGTTGGAACTTACTAACCTTAATCGTATTCGTACCGGTGTTCATAATCTGGGATTACCCAAAGTAATTTCAGTAGCACGTGAAATTCTGGAGATAGATCCTTTTCTGAATGTAGTTTGTTATGCAGATGGGTTAACAGAAGAAAATATGGATGACTTCTTTACAAAAGGAGGTAAGCTGGATCTATTGGTTGAGGAATGTGATGGAATTGATATAAAGATTTTATGCAGATATAAGGCAAGAGAATTAGGTATTCCAATTGTAATGGAAGCAAGTGATCGGGGATTATTGGATGTAGAACGATTTGATCTGGAACCTAATCGACCAATTTTACATGGACTAATTGATCATCTGGACCCACAGAAGGCCAAGATATTGAAAACAAGCGAGGAGAAACTGCCCTATATGTTGCCAATAGTGGGATTTGAAACTCTTTCAACCCGTCTTAAAGCCTCTGCTCTGGAAGTAGGACAAAGTATTACCACATGGCCTCAACTGGCTTCTGCTGTTACTTTTGGGGGAGGGCTTACCGCAGATGTATCCCGCCGTATAATGCTAAATGAATACAACGAGTCTGGCCGATATTATGTAGATCTGGAAGAATTAGTTAGAAATACTACTGAACATAAGACTGACAACATATGGGTTGCTCCTGTAGCTCCTCTTTCTTCTGAGGAAATGATTCGTTTGGCAGATACAATTACTTTAAAGCCTACTAGTCTGCAATTAAGTGAATCTGTAATCCTGGAGTTGCTTACGGCTGCCAATCTGGCTCCTTCTTCTGGCAACAATCAACCCTGGAAATGGTTGTACAGACACAATCGTCTGTTTTTGTTTCTGGAACAATCCCGATCTTATTCCTTCTGGGATGTTGACAATGTGTTTGCTTATGTAGGCTTGGGAGCAGCATTGGAAAACCTGATTCTGAAAACAAGACAAAAGGGATATGATGTTCAACTATCTCACTTTCCGAAGAAACAAAATTCAACCCTTGTTGCTGTTATCTCTTTTATAGCAAGTGATGCTATTTCTTCAGAGCCTTCTACTCCACTGGATGGATTTTTAACAGAGCATATCACTACCCGGGTTACTAACCGCAATAACGGCTCCCGTACAGTCTTATCACAAGAGAAGTTTTCTGAACTACATAATGTACTGCAAAATAACACTGAGAGCTCTCTCCATATACTGAATCAGGAAACAGAACTAACAAATGTTGCCAGCATAATTACGGCCTGTGAAAGATTACGTTTTCTACATCCTGAAGGACATCGGGAATTTTTTCAGCATGAACTTCGCTGGCCTGATGCTACTGGAAAACTATCTGAAGACGGATTGGATTTAAGTACATTTGATCTTTCTTCATCTGATATTCTTGGCCTTCGACTTGCAAAAAGTCCTGAAGTAATCTCGATGCTGCGAACTTGGCAGAAGGGAAAGGGATTGGAAAGGTTTAGTAAAAAACTAATCCTTAACTCGTCTGCTGTAGGTCTGGTTACTTTGAGTGGAAGCGATAATACTAGCTTATTACATGCAGGCCAAGCTATTCAACGTGTTTGGTTAATGGCAAATGCAATGGGTTTGGCTGTTCAACCTGTAATGGCACCCCTCTATCTGTTTAACTATTATCATCACAATGCACATTTGTTACCAGAGTTCATGAGAAGTGAACTTAAAGCTCTCCATACGAAATTTAATCAGCTATTTGTCATAAAAGATTCTCAAAGACCTGTATTTCTTTTTAGATTAGCGATCGCAAATCCCCCAAAAGTACGATCACTCCGGTTGCCTGTTGAGAAAACCGTAGTGTGGGCTAACTCGCCAAAAGAAGTAATAGTTAGGTCATAAATAAAAAACAATGCCTCCTTCCCATGTGTTTACAGACACTGAAGGAGGTATTATTTATTCATTGAGCAGAGATAAAATACTGAGCACTATGTTAAAAATCAGGGCTTTTCGTGCAATTGATGATGAAATTGCCTGTCTGGGATTTATGGAGGGACATATACGTGTTCTGGCTGATTATGGTATCACCAGTATTTCGTCTAACAGTTCCGAATGGAAGGACAGTGCATCTGTATATGTTGTTGTTGCAGAAAAAGAAGACGGTACCATCGTAGGTGGTGGAAGGTTGCACATAACAGATGGAATAGATATACTTCCGATGGAGAAAGCAGTTGGAGACCAGGATGCTAGATTGAAGGATGTTCTTTATTCCTATCCATTGGGGCATACAGGGGAGTTATGTGGTCTTTGGAATGCAAGACAAATAGCAGGCTCTGGTTTAAGTATACTTCTGGTTAGGTCTTTGATTGCTATTACCAATCAGATAGGTTTGAAGTCACTCTTTACTTTTTGCTCGGAATATACCATAGAGCTGGGTCGTCGGGTAGGGTTTCAATTGGAAAGCGGGGTAGGTGATAATGGTGCTTTTATTTATCCGGGCATCAATTATTTGGGAAGGGTATTTCGCATTCCGGATATATATACTATTGAAACAGCTACAGAGTATGACAGAACCCGAATTCAGGAGTTACGTATAAGACCTGGCCAAACCTGCCTGGAACAAGGTTCGAAGGGTGAAGTTCAGATTGATTATGATCTTTTAATATCCGGCACAGTGGAAGTTAATAAGTCAGATGCCTTATTGAATTAATAGATCTGTAGCAAAAAAACAAACAAGTTATTTAAAATAATACTATTTTATTCTAAAACCTTACACACAGTTATTGGGATACTAATTTACCTCAAAGCCATCTTTAGTATCTAATCACTATCTTTTCATTTAGGAAAAATCCGACTCATATTTTAGTGATAAAAAAAGTCTTAAATGAAAAAGAATTTTTACGGTTTCTGGTATCTGTTAATAGGAGTAATTTTGTTTTGTGTTCATGATGGATATGGACAAAGCAGAGTATTTACCTATACAGATGAGACTACATTGGAGCCTTTGTGGAATGGACTATCCATACTGGAAGATCCTTCCGGAAAGATTTCTGCGAAGGAAGTTCTATCCTATCCAGATCAAAAATTTACACATACTACCGGCTCCGTCCCTAACCTGGGAATATCAAATTCTACATTCTGGATTAAATTTCAACTCACAAATCACACAGAACAGGATCGATTGGTAATAAAGCTGGCACAACCTACTATAGAGGATGTTACCTTTTATTCTATCCTTTCAGATAATAAAATGACTGTAGAAGAGACCGGAATCTTATATCCTATCCGCAATCGTCTGGTCAAGAATCAACATTTTCTTTTTAATGTAGAAATTCCCAAAGGAAAAACCGGTACTTTTTTGCTGGCTTTAAAATCCAACGGTCAGCTGGAAGTTCCTCTATGGGTAGGATCAACACAGGCTATTGCTGATGTAAGCAGTAAGGAAGATATATACATAAGTCTGTATGTTGGTTTGCTTCTGGCTATGTTCTTTTACAATGGATTTTTATTTCTGGCCATTCGGGGACGCAGTTATTTACTTTATATTTTGAATATTTTTGTTGTAGGTCTTACACAAGCAACATTTCAAGGCTATACGTATCGGTTTCTGTGGTCAGATCTTCCGTGGGTCTCTACTCATGCTATTGTGATTTTGAGTGCCTTAGCTGGAATTATAGGAACTGTTTTTGGATCTCATTTTTTGAGAGCATCTAAATTTACGCCAAATCTGAACAAAGGATTCATAATACCAATTGCTGTATACATAGTCATTATTGTTCTTTCTGCATTTGACTTTCAGATTGAAAGCTATTTCCTCCTTCAGTTCAATGCATTTGCTGCAGCCAGTTATATTCTATTTGTTGCCTATCGTATATACCATAAAAAGAGCCGTACAGCAGGTTTCTTTTTGCTTGCCTGGTCTATCTTCCTGATTGGTGTATGCATCTTTGTATTAAAAGATTTTGGGGTTATTCCGTTTAATAATTTTACCAATAACATCATGCTTATTGGATCTGCCGTTGAGATGATTCTTCTATCCTTTGCTCTCGCTGATCGGATAAATAAGTTGAAGAAAGAAAAGGAAAGATCTCAGAAGAAGATGATGGAGGTCTTACTAACCAATGAAAAGCTTATTCAGGAAGAGAATCTGCGACTGGAAGCCAAAGTGCGTGAACGAACCCAGGAGCTTGAAGAATCCACGGAAGAGTTACAGGCTACTTTAACCAACTTAAGAAATACCCAGGCTCAGTTATTCCAATCGGAAAAGATGGCTTCTCTAGGCCAGTTGACTGCTGGAATTGCCCATGAAATTAATAATCCGATCAACTTTGTAAGTGCCAGTGTAAAACCCCTGCGACGTGATGTTGGTTATCTGTGGATGTTGTTGGATAAATATGAGAGTTCACTGAAATCTATGGAGAACGAACTGGAAAAGATGGAAATAGAGGCAATGAAAAAACGGCTGGATGTAGATTATTTGAGAGAAGAGATAGAATTATTATTAAAAGGTGTAGAAGAAGGTGCTTCTCGTACTGCGTCTATTGTTCTTGGCTTGCGTAATTTTTCCCGTCTGGATGATGAAGATCGTCGTTATGTAAATATCCATGAAGGACTAGATGCCACCCTGCTGTTGTTAAGCCATTCACTGAAAGAAAATATCCATGTACAAAAAGACTATACAGAGCTTCCTGAAATTGAGTGTTATCCCGGCAAGTTAAACCAGGTATTTATGAATGTGTTAACGAATGCTGTTCAGGCTATTAAAGCGCTTAATAGTGTTACCAAAATGGGAGTGTTAACAATAAAAACATGGAAAAAAGATAACATGGTTTGTATTAGTATTGCAGATAATGGCGTTGGTATGTCTGAGAGTGTAATGAATAAGATATTTGAACCATTTTTTTCGACAAAAGGCGTTGGAGAAGGAACCGGACTGGGATTGTCTATAGCTTTTGGCATTATTGAGGCGCACAAAGGAACTATTGAGGTTAAGTCTACAGAGGGAATCGGAACGGAATTTATTGTTTGTATTCCTGTCACAATAGCTCAGGAACTAGCAATAGTTGCCTGATGAAGAATAAAAACTAATTTTGCTTTTTATTGATAGAATATCACAGCTTCTTTCTTATAAAATTCAACAAACACCTTAACTACTTTTAGAATTCACCTGGTAAAATGGATAAAGAAAAAATCCGGATACTATATGTTGATGATGAATTGAATAACCTGAATATGTTCAGAGCGAGCTTTCGTCTGGATTATGATATTGTTACTTCTCTTTCAGGCAAAGACGCACTGGAACAAACCAGAAAGTCTTCATTTCATGTAGTGATTGCAGATCAACGAATGCCGGAGATGAGTGGTGTCGAATTTTTTGAGAAACTATTGGAAGAAGACCCTGAGCCTGTACGAATACTTCTCACTGGTTATACAAACATAGAATCAGTTATTGACGCCATTAACAGGGGACAGGTATTTCGGTATATTAAAAAGCCCTGGGAAGAAGATGATCTTCGGTTAACCATTGAGAACGCATACGAGATATACTTTACACGACAGGCACTTAAAAGGAAAAATGAGGAATTAGCCAAAATGAATGCTGACCTGATGCGGGCTAATGAGGAACTGAATAGGTTTGTATATAGTGCTTCACATGATCTCAAAGCTCCGCTAGCATCTATTATGGGTATTGTACAGGTGGCACGTATGGAAGGTGAAGAACATGAGGCTGCTCATTATCTCTCTCTTATCGAACGGAGTGTAAAACAACTGGAAACGTTTATTCAGAACATCATTGATTATTATAAAAACATTCGGTATCAGGAAAATCTGGTAGAAATAAACTTTGACAGCCTGATTCAGGAAACAATAGATTCATTTCAGTATTATCAGAATATCTCAGAGATTGATTTTGATATTTCAGTACAACAATCAACCACCTTTATCAATGATGATTTTCGTATGAGGGTCATTTTTAATAATCTGGTATCCAATGCGATAAAGTACCAGAAAAAGAAAGCCTCTGATAAGAAGATCAATATTCATGTAAGAACTGCAGATGGGATCGCTGTAATTCATATTCGGGATAATGGGATTGGTATACCAGATGAATACATAAAAGATATTTACAAAATGTTTTTCCGGGCAACGGAAGTAAGTGCAGGTTCAGGTATGGGATTATATATTGTAAAAGAAGCCATTGAGAAAATGCATGGGCAAATCAGTGTGGCATCAAAAGAAGGTGAAGGAACTGCATTTACGGTAGTACTTCCCAATAGAAATTAAATCTAACAAAGCTTTTTTGAGATATTATTTTACAGAAACAGCATATTCTGTATTTTGGGTGATGTAAAGACTTACATCACCTTTTTATTTATTTCCTTGAAAAACCGAATTTCAGATTTTCCCACCATTTACCTTCTGGTTTGTATCATTATTCTATCTGTTGGGTGCCGTTCTCAACAGATTCGTCGTACTTTCCACCAATCAGATGTATTCAGTAAGCATTTCACTGGATTTATGTTATATAATCCTGAAAAGCAGAAGGTCGTCTATGAACAAAACAGTGACAAATATTTTACTCCTGCATCTAATACCAAATTATTTACATTTTATACCTCTCTGAAGATACTGGGTGACTCAATTCCTGGTTTGAAGTATGGAGTAAGTCATGATTCTTTATTTTTCTGGGGAACGGGAGATCCATCTTTACTTCATCCGGATCTGATTACATTACCAGGAAGAACTAAACAAAGTCGTGTATATGAATTCTTACGGAGTCGATCTGAAAAACTGTTTTATGTAGCAACTCCGGTTAAAGTTACAGGTTTTGGCCCCGGCTGGGGATGGGATGATTACAACGATTATTATTCTGCAGAAAGAGCCCCTATGCCTATATATGGTAATATTGTGCGGTTAAAGGCTACATCTGTTTCGGCCTGGTCTGCACAGCCTGCTTTTTTTAAAAGCTACTTTGTAGAGAAACCTTTATTACAGAGATTATTGCCTCCTTCAAGCTACATTTTTCAGCGAGATCCGGTGAGCAACCTGTTTACATTTGATCCTTCCCTGTTTCAAAAGGAAATTGTACATGATATGCCTTTCCGCTATTCGGAACAACTCCTGACAGAAATACTATCTGACACACTACATAAGGCTTTAAACTTAGTAAATCGCAAACCAGTTAAAGCAGGACAAACCTTATATAGTGTACGTGCAGACTCTTTGTATAAGAAACTTATGCAGGAGAGTGATAACTTTATTGCTGAGCAACTATTATTGATTTGTGCCTCTCAGTTTTCAGATACCCTATCTTCAGACAGTATTATTGCTTATTCGACACATAAGCTTCTGAATGATTTGCCAGATGCTCCTGTATGGGTAGATGGTTCGGGACTTTCTCGTTACAATTTGTTTACTCCTCGGTCGATTGTTCGATTGTTACAGAAAATTCAAGCTACCATACCTCAGGATCGCCTTTTTAGCATTCTACCTGCCGGTGGACAATCAGGTACAATCAAAAACTTTTATAAAGGTGATACTCCTTATGTGTTTGCCAAAACAGGTAGTCTAAGTAATGTGCATTGTTTGAGTGGTTACATTGTAACTAAGAAACGGAAGGTGCTTTTATTCAGTTTTATGCACAATAACTATACGGGATCTTCTGCGCCTATCAAAGAAGAAATGGAGAAAGTACTCAAGCTGGCACGTGATAAATATTGATACGTTTATACTATGTTTCGACCTTATGAGGAGATACTAAAGCGCAAGCCTGACTTTAGAGTTACTTATCAATTTTATAGCCAGGAAGAAGGTGGAAGATTGCGTTTACCTATACAGGGAATACGTTTTGACTTCTGGTATGAAAGTGAGTTACACACCAGATCTGATATCTTTATGATCTGGCCTGAATTTGAGGATCGTGATCAGAAGGTGATTGTAGAAGGTGAAGTATACAAGGAAGGCATAGCCCGTATGTGGATCATTAATCCAATAACTATACCTTACCATAAAGAACGATTACAGGTAGGTAGCCATGGTTATTTTATGGAAGGTAGACGTCGAGTAGCTGAGTGTGATGTGATTGAACTTATAGGGTTAAAAGAATAAAACTGGAATTCATTACCATGAATGTATTTCTTACGGCTGAATGGAAGCACCTGATTAATCTGACCTATGAGGTTGAGCCATCTTTACTGGAAGAATATCTACCAAAAGGCATAGAGATAGATACTGCTTTAAATGGAAAAGCACATGTAAGTCTAGTTGCCTTTGATTTTTTGAATACACGAGTCAAAGGAATATCTATTCCGTTTCATGTAAACTTTCCTGAAATCAACCTTCGTTTTTATGTACGATACAAAGGTCATGTAGGAGTTGTATTTATTCGGGAGTTTGTTCCAAAACATTGTATTGCATTGGTAGCAAACCGCATCTACAATGAACCCTATCTGGCAACACCTATGACCTCATCATTACTAAAAAACAATGATGAGGTGGCATCTCATCATCAATTTAAGTATAGAGGGCAAATATTTGACATTCAAGCAACGGGAACCAACTCACTTTTTACACCAGAAGAGACAACAACGGAACATTACTTTAAAGAACATACCTGGGGATTTGGTACGGCTCATTCTGGCAAAACTAAGTGTTATAAGGTAGAACACCCGGTTTGGCGTATTTATCCCTTTGAAAACTTTGAATTAAGAATAGAATTTGGAAAGCTTTATGGAAAAAAATGGGAGTTTCTTGAGCATACTCAACCAACTTATAAAGTATTTGCAGAAGGATCTGCTGTGAAGGTATTCGGTGCTCTTACACTGACTGAGTTTGATAAGCTATACTCTCAGTCAGTGTAGCTGAGAATTATTTTTGAAGAGCTTGACAAATCTCAACAAAGGATTTTACCATTGCTCTTGTTTCTTCTGGTTTTTCAAACATACCCATATGAGCAGTATCGGAAAGTGCCTGGACAATAGAGTGATCCGGAAGATAAAATTGCTCCCTGGCTGATTCAAAGACAACAGCATTGTCATTTTTACCAGCAATAAATAGTACAGGATACTTGGAATTACGCAACACATGCGTTCGGTCTGGCCGATCTCTCATTGCCAGGGTGGCAGCAATCGCAGTTGGTGCAGGTGTATGGCTGGTTATTTTATAGACGGCAGTAATAGTTTCCTGTAATTCTGTCTGTCGTTCCTTATAGAATAATCCAGGAATAAAGTTTTCAAGAAATTCTGGCATTCCATTCTGTCTGATTGCTTCAGCTGTTTTGTTACGTCCCTGTTTCTTTTCTTCTGTATCCGGATAGGCAGTTGAATGAAATAGTCCCAAACCTGCTATTGATTCCGGATACTTTTCAGCCAATGCAAGGGCAACATATCCTCCCAGTGAATGAGCAATTATAATACTTTTAGGTATAGATAATTCCTGTAACAGCAGCTGTACTTCTTCTGCCATAGTATCAATGCTCTGATAGTTTGTATTGGAGGTACTTTTTCCAAAACCGGGCATGTCAATTACAATGCTCTGAAAGTTGTTTTCAAGAGGAGCAAGAAATTCCTGCCAGATTTCCTTGCTTTCGCAGAATCCATGCAGAAATACTACAGGTGCTCCCTGACCGTGAATAGAATAACTGAGGCTTGCCATAGAGATAGAAAAATGATATATAAATAAAAACTCCCACAGTGAATCTGTGGGAGTATATTATATAAAAATAGTATTCCAGAAAAGTAGATTATCAGATTTTTAGTTCCAGCGCAATCATGGCTTTTACGGCTTTGGCTATACCTTCCGGATCAAAGCCACATTCCCGATGGAGTTCTATCTGTTCTCCATGTTCTACTACTCTATCAGGTATACCCAGACGTTTCAATTGAGCATGGTAATCATGGTCTGCCATAAACTCTAGTACTGCACTGCCAAATCCGCCCATTAGGCAACCATCTTCTACTGTAATTACCTTGCTATAGTTTGAGAAAATCTCATGTAACATAACCTCATCCAGTGGTTTGGCGAAACGCATGTCATAATGGGCAGGTTTAATTCCTTCCTCTGCCAGTAACTCAGTGACTTTGGCTATATAATTTCCAATGTGCCCGATAGTTACTATGGCAACTTCCTCTCCATCCTGTATTTTACGACCCTTCCCAATTTCCATTTTCTCAAAAGGAGTTTTCCAGTCAGCCATAACACCTTCACCTCTTGGATAACGGATTGTTATAGACGACTTATGGTTTTTGAAGTCAGGAAGTTGTACTGTATACATAATGTTACGTAACTCCTGTTCATTCATAGGAGAAAATACAATCATGTTCGGAATACAACGCATATAAGCAATATCGTATGCTCCATGATGCGTAGGGCCATCAGCACCTGCAAATCCTGCACGATCAAGGCAAAAGATAACAGGAAGCTCCTGAATGGCTGCATCATGGATGACCTGATCGTATGCCCGCTGCATAAAGGAAGAATAAATGTTGCAGAAAGGTATCAGACCCTGAGTGGCTAAACCAGCAGAAAAAGTTACTGCATGCTGTTCTGCAATACCCACATCAATCGCACGATGAGGCATTGCCTTCATCATAATATTCAAAGATGATCCAGAAGGCATAGCAGGTGTAATACCATAGATCTTATCATTCTGCTCTGCCAGTTCTAGTATAGTATTGCCAAATACATCCTGATATTTAGGTGGTTGCGGTTTATCATATACTTTCTTACGGATCTCCCCTGTTACCTTGTCAAACAGACCTGGTGCATGCCATTTAGTTTGTTCTTTCTCAGCAGGAGCATATCCTTTCCCTTTTACAGTAACACAGTGAAGTATCTTAGGGCCAGGTATATCCCGCAAGTCCTGCATCACGCTTACCAGATGATCTATATCATGTCCATCAATAGGACCGAAATAACGTAGATTCAGTGATTCGAAAAGATTGCTTTGTTGTAATAAGGCTGCTTTGATTGCATTCTCAATCTTGGAAACAATTTCCTGGGCGTTCTTACCAAATTTGCTGATCTTGCCTAAGGTATTCCAGACTTCGTCTTTTGCTTTGTTGTATAGACGGGAAGTTGTAATATCTGTCAGGTAATCTTTGAGTGCTCCTACATTGGGATCAATAGCCATGCAGTTGTCATTGAGCACAATTAGAAGATTTGTATCGGATACACCGGCATGGTTCATCGCCTCAAAAGCCATCCCAGCTGTCATGGAGCCATCTCCAATGATAGCGACATGCTGGCGGTCTTTCTCATTTTTATAGGCTGAGGCTACGGCCATTCCTAATGCAGCGGATATAGAAGTAGATGAGTGACCTACACCAAAGGTATCATAGGGGCTTTCTTTACGTTTTGGGAAACCCGATATCCCGCCATACATTCGGTTTGTATGAAATACCTTGCGTCTGCCAGTTAATATTTTATGTCCATATGCCTGATGTCCTACATCCCATACCAACTGATCATAAGGCGTATTAAAAACATAGTGAAGAGCCACTGTCAGTTCGACTACTCCGAGACTGGCTCCGAAATGTCCACCGTAAACAGAAACTGTATCGATAATGTATTGACGTAATTCAGTACACACCTGATAAAGTTCAGAAGGATCTAATTTGCGCAAATCATCCGGTGTTTCGATTTGTGCTAGTAGTTTACCGGGTTGTATTAACATTTCAGAAAGAAGGATAAATGTTGTTGATGATCGGCCAAGCGTAGAACAATAAATCTTTTACAAAACAATAACCTCTTTAATAATAACTGGTAAAGGTAAGTAAATGTTTCAGAACGATAAAAGATTTACAAATAACCCAAATAAATTCTTCGTTAAAGAGTATAAATTCTTCGATGAAGTAATTGAATGCCAATACTTAGGAACTTCAATGCCAACATAAATAAAATCGTCGTCTATTCTAAACCATAAAATTGAGCAGATGTACCACCTAATATCTGGTTTTGTTCCTGTTGTGAAAGTGACTGAATATAGTCTATAACAAGCTGTATTGTTTTTTCATACGGAGAGGCTACCAGACATACAGGCCAGTCTGAACCTATCATCAGACGCTGTGGGGTAAATGCCTCAAGTACTGTATCAAGATACTTACGAAAATCCTGAGGAGTCCAGATTTGCCAGTTGGCTTCGGTTACCATACCAGATAGCTTACAATAAACATTGGAATGAGAACCTAATTGTAGTATGTTTTTGCGCCAGTTGTCAAAGCCTTGTCCATTCTTGATATCGGGTTTGGCAATATGGTCAAGTACCATAGGTTGATCAGGAAACTTCTCAACAAATCGGATCGCCATAGGCAATTGATGATGATAGATCAGGATATCATAGGTGAGATTATGTTGTGCTAGTTGCTCGATTCCATTCATGAAAGCTGGGCGCAGCATAAATTCAGGGTCACTTTCTCCCTGCACAACATGTCTGACACCTACAAACTTAGATTGAGAAGCGAATTCGGAAAGTGAGTCTGACACAGTATCAGACTGAAGATCTACCCAACCTACTACGCCTTTGATGAAGGAGTAGTCTTCTGAAAGACCTAGTAAAAAATAATTTTCATCCAGTGTCTGTGAGGCTTGTACTGCTACACAGCCATCAAATTGCATTTTCTGTAATTCCGGTTGCAGGTCTTCAGGCATGAAGTTGCGTCGGATGGTGGCCATATCATCACTGATCCAGCCAAATTCTTCAGGAGTATATAACCAGAAATGCTGATGTGCGTCAATTTTCATGATATAACTATTGGGAGTGTATTGATCATACAACTCCCAATAATACATAAATTATTGATTCTTGTATACTACTCCTTCTTTCATTACAAAGGTTACATTTTGTAATGTCTTAATATTCTGAAGAGGATTCTCATTGGTAGCCACAATGTCTGCAAATTTACCAGATTCCAGAGAGCCA
Organism: Xanthocytophaga flava; assembly: GCF_030068545.1. NCBI lineage: Bacteria > Pseudomonadati > Bacteroidota > Cytophagia > Cytophagales > Rhodocytophagaceae > Xanthocytophaga > Xanthocytophaga flava. The sequence continues at coordinate 22,113 of NZ_JASJOR010000016.1, forward strand.
AGCTGATCTTTCATGCCCAGAATTTCAGCAGGAATAATGGTAGCACATTTAATGGCCTGCATAGCTGGCATTCCTGCTTCTACCATATATTCAAATTCTTTCGCATTTTTTCCATGCAGAAATACACCTGCATCTGTACCAAAGGCAATTTTTACACCAGCTTTATAGGCTTTGGCAAAAGTTGCCTGAATCTGTTTGCCTGTTTCTATTGCTTTGGGTATAACCAGTGGATGATAATATCCTGGAACCTTGGCTGAGTCCGCTACAGTTTTTCCAGCAATGATAGTAGGTACATAATAGGTTCCATATTTTTTGAATAGTTCAATGGTTTCATCATCCATGAACGTACCATGTTCTATGGTGGTAATACCCGCTTTGATGGCTCTCTTCATGCCTTCGGCTCCATGGGCATGAGCTGCTACATGAAAGCCGTAATCTTTGGCGGTTTTTACAATAGCATCCAGTTCATCTTCCATAAATTGGGGTGCTTTTCCACTTTTAGCAATACTTAATACACCGCCAGTTGCAGTGATTTTGATACAATCTACTCCGTCTTTGTATCGTTGGCGAATAGCCTGACGGGCTGCATCCGGACTATCCACCACTCCATCACTAGTAGCAGTTGGAAACTGAATATCAGATCTCCATCCATTGGTAGGATCACCATGACCACCTGTAGTAGCAATAGTTTTACCAGAAGTAAAAATACGGGGCCCTACTACCAGACCTTTGTTGATGGCATTGCGCAAAGAAATATTTACGCCACTACCACCCAGATCGCGAACAGTAGTAAAACCTGCCATTAGGGTTGTCATCGCATGCTTCTGTGCTTCAAAAGCTATATCCGCCTGGCCATAACTCATGCGTTTGAGATATTGATCTTTGCTGGTTTCGCTTTCCAGGTGTACGTGCATATCTGTAAAGCCAGGCATAACGGTTTTATTTTTGAGATCCACTACTTTTTCATCTGCGGCAGGATTCGTATATCCTTTGTCGATACGAATGATTTTTTTGCCCTCAACTACAAGAGTCATTTGAGTTTGTGTATCGTTACGGACACCATCTATCAGAGTGCCACAATGGAGCAGTGTTTTTTGGGCAAAGGCACATGTGGCCCATGCAAAAAGGGCTGCAGAGTAAAGAATTTTCTTCATACGTAAGAAAGGTAATTGGTTTGTTTGGTAAAGGTATGTGCTTCAATCAGCTGGTTAAAAAATATAATCTCTTTGTTATTAGCTGGTGTGATCCACGACAATCTTCCACTTGCCATTGACTTTACGCCACAGTAATGTAAAGTGACCATTAGCATCACCTACCTGAGGACGTGTCAGAAAAAATTTGCCAATAACAAAGGCTGCATCCTTACTTACTATATCAACCTTTAAAATTTCAAAGCGTAGTGTTCCTCGGGCTGCGGCATCAGGATAACTTTTCTGATAACGCTCCAGTGTTGATTTCCATCCATAAACAATACCCTTGCTTCCAATAAACTGGAGAGAATCAGATTGTAAGTAGCCATCCATAAACTTAATCAGATCTCCCGTATTCCAGGCCTTCACCTGTTCGTCCATGGCCTTGAGTATAGACTGTGAATCAATATTTTTTTGTGCGGATGCAGTAAAGCAAAAAAGTATACAGGAAATAATGGATAAGTAGATAAACTTCATAAATAAGAAAGTTGAAGTGGTATAAAACTAGAGTTGACTTTCTCAATTACGTGAAAAGCAGACTTTTTGTCAATAATTCGCTGGTCTATTTAAAATACAATGTAAATAATCCATTTATTGGAATATGACAGAGGAGAAAAATCAAGTATCTTATTAAAATAACAACATGATTTGTCAAGGGTTTCCTCCTAATGAGCCTACTACCAGTACTTTTATCATAAAAAGCTCTCTTCTTTAAATTTGTTTTCAGATTTAGTCAAAAAGAGTACAATCTGTTTCTCCTAAAAAAAGATTATTTCTTACTTCCTGATAACTTTGTTAGTTTCAGTACTTTGGTTACCTGAAAAATAGACAGAGGATTTATAGAGAACTTAAACACTATTTCTGGTTTATGGATAGATTTTCTTCAGAGTCTCTTTTAGACAAGCGTGAATTTGTGCGTCAGGTTATCACTCCTACTACCTGGGGAAAAAGACTGGCAAACTATATCATCGATTTTATTCTAAGCTATATTATAGCAGTGATTGTTATGATTATAATTGGGGTGGTCTGGGGTGCACTAATAGACGAAGATATTATTTCAAACATAGATGAGATAAATAGTTTGGTTGATAGACTGATTACATTTTTTTTTCAGATTACCTGCTATTATATTCCTTTGGAGTACTTTTCTGGGAAGACAATTGGAAAAATGATTACACGAACCAAAGTAGTGACAGAAGAAGGTGAGAAACCTGACTTTGGAACTATTGTTGGCCGTAATTGTGTCCGAATTATTTCTTTTGAAGTGTTCTCTTTTCTGAGTGAAACACCAGTTGGCTGGCATGATAAAGCATCTGGTACAATGGTAGTAGATGATATACCATTGTATAATCTGGATAGCTTGAGACAGGAATCTATTAACTTTTACGCAGAAGACGAAAAATACTAATCATAATAAAAGAAAAACCCCGTTATATTAAGAAATAGCGGGGTTTTTCTTTTGTTGTGATTAACAACGGTATTTTATTGACCTGCATCCCATGCTTTTTGTCTTTGTTTTTCTACTCTTGCAGAAACACTAATACTTATTTCATATAAGAAGAATAAAGGCATTGCAACCAGAATCTGGCTGATCATGTCAGGCGATGGTGTAATAATCGCTGCAATTACCAGAATTACAACATACGCATGGCGACGATAATCCCGCATGAGAGAAGGTGTAACAACCCCTGCTTTTGAGAGGAAGAACACTACCATTGGCAATTGAAACATCGCTCCACAAGCTACTGTAAGAGTGGCAAGGATGGAGAAATACGAACTGATGTTAAACTCATTTGCAATACTTTCATCTAGCTTAAAGTTTGCTAAAAAGTTTATTGTCAAAGGAGAAATTATATAATATCCAAATAAAACCCCAGATAGGAATAAGATAGTAACATAAAATACAGATCCTCTTGCTGCTCTTCGTTCTTCAGGACGTAGGCCTGGTTTAATAAAGCTCCAAATTTCCCAAAATGCGTAAGGAAATGCGCCTATTAAACCTGCCAGAGCTGCTGTTGTTATATAAGTAGTAAATTGGCCACCTACTGTAGTATTCTGTAATATAAAGTCAAGCTTATCTACACATAAACCATCTACATGAACTTCACCTGCCAATTTACAAAGCATACGATAGGTCCAAAAGTCTGTACGTGTAGGTCCTAAAAGTACTTCATGAAATACAAAGTCCTTGAAGTACAACGCTGCAATTGCAAAAATGAAGATAGATGCTACAGAGCGGATGATATGCCAGCGCAACTCTTCCAGATGGTCAATAAATGACATCTCTCGTTCGCCTGGATTTGACTCTTCTTCGTCATTATCGTAGTAGGATGTCTGAGATTGTGTGTTCTCTTCCCAACTGTTCTCGTATGTCGGCTTCACAGATAAGATAATTTGTTAAGTAACAGAGTTTATATTTTATATGGTACTACTTCATTTCTGCACAAAGATTTACGCCAGAAAAGTACCAAGGCTTTACAAAAATACTCAAATTGCAACATTTTATTGACAACAATCCTTGAAATCTGAGAACTTCAGATAGAAAACGAAAATCGGGTGTTTTAGTATGAGTCCCAATCCATCATTTTTGACAGAAATTCTACTTGAAGAATATACCTATCATTTACCTGAAGAGCATATTGCCGTTTTTCCGGTTGAGCCACGGGATCAGTCCCGTTTGCTGGTTTATAACAAAGGTAATATTACACATACGAATTTTTACAAAGTAACGGATTTTTTGCCTGAAGGTACACTATTAGTTTTTAATGATACCAAAGTAATTCCCGCCCGTCTATATTTTCGGCGGGACACAGGGGCTTTGATTGAAATTTTTCTGTTACAGCCTCAAAACCATAGCCAGACAGCCCACGAAGCCATGCGGCAAACAGGTAGTTGTGCCTGGCAATGTATGATTGGAAATAAAAAACGCTGGAAAGAAGGAGAGGCTCTGAAAGTATTGCTGGCTGTTTCTGTTACAGAATCTATAGCTGTTGAAGCTGTATTGATAGATGTAACCCAAAATCTGGTTCGTTTTTCCTGGTCTCCTGCTGAATTACCTTTTTCTGAAGTGCTGGCAAAGTTAGGAGAGATTCCATTACCACCTTACCTTAACCGTAAAGCAAGTAAAAAAGATGAAGAGACGTATCAAACTGTCTATTCACGAAACGAAGGAGCTGTAGCGGCACCAACTGCTGGTTTACATTTTACAGACGTTGTTTTTGCAGAGTTGAAAGCAAAAGGTATAGAAACAGAGTTTATTACATTGCATGTAGGGGCAGGTACATTTCAGCCTATCAAAGAAAAAAATGTATGGCAGCATCCTATGCATGTCGAACAGATTGTTTTTACTAAAGCTAGTCTGGAAAAGTTTCTACAAAAGCCAGAGTCTATTTTTGTGGTAGGAACTACTTCTATGCGGAGTATGGAAAGTCTGTACTGGTATGGCGTGAAACTGCTCAGACAGGAAACCACTACTTTTTTCATTGAGAAAGTCTATCCCTATCAAGTAAACGGACAATTACCAACTGTCAGCGAATCTTTTCAGGCTATTTATGAGTATATGCAGCAACATAATCTGGAAGAGATACTAGGTGAAACGCAGATTCTCATTGTACCTGGTTATCAGTTTAGAGTATGCAAAGGGTTAATTACTAACTATCACCAACCTGGAAGTACTCTTATTTTGCTGGTTGCAGCATTTGTAGGACAAGACTGGAAACGTATTTATCAGGATGCATTGAGTAATGGCTATCGGTTTCTGAGTTATGGCGATTCATCTGTACTTATTCCTGGATAAAAACGGACAACATGTGTCCATTATCGGACATATAAAACGAAGGCTCTTTTAGTAAATGCCTCTTTTTACTATAGAAAGAGGCATTTTGTTTTTTGGCAATGCATTTGTTCTACCGAAATGGAAGTAATGTCTGGTAGTAACCATCCTGATACATGCAACCATCTTCGTCAAAGCAATCTTCCCATTTACAATGTAATCCACCTCTCTGGATGGATCGCCTGCTGGAAAGATTCTGTGCTCCCCATTTACTGGAAGAGGTACAAGGAGATCTGCATGAACGATATCATTTGCGTGTCAGAAAAAAAGGGATACGTTATGCAAACAGACTTTACTTTCGGGAGGTCGTTAGTTATCTGAGGCCTTCCGTTATCCGACGTAGAAAAACACTACAAACTCTGACTACTGATATGCTACAAAACTATCTGATCATCGCCTTTCGTAATCTTTGGCGTCGTAAAGCTTTTACATTTCTAAATGTATTTGGACTTGCCATCGGTATTGCCACTGCCCTGTTGATTATGTTGTATGTACAGCATGAATTTAGCTATGACCGGTTTAATGAGAAGGCCGATCAAATAGTCCGGGTTGTATTCAATGCAAATACACATGGAGAACATATCGCAGAATCCCATGTGATGCCTCCTACAGCTCGGGTACTGAAGTCGGATTATCCGGAAGTACTGGACGCCACTCGTTTGCGTTCTGGAGGATCTCCTTTGGTCTCTTATAAGGAGAATACTTTTAAGATCAATGGGTTTGCTTTTGCAGACTCTAACTTCTTTCAGGTGTTTACACTGCCTTTTCTGCAAGGAAACCCTAGAACGGCTTTGCTTGAGCCCAATAGTACTGTCATTACCAAAGAATTAGCCAAACGTTATTTTGGAACAGAAGACCCAATAGGCAAGATGTTGGTGTTTAAAGAACTGAATGCTACCTGTAAAATAACAGGAGTAATAGAAACAATCCCTACCAACTCTCACTTTCATTTTGATCTGTTTGTTTCCATGAGCAGTCTGCCTGAGGCTAAGTCAGATTCATGGATGTCATCAGAGTTCTATACCTATCTGGTACTGCCTAACGGATATGATTATAAGAAACTTGAAAGCAAGCTGGATTATACTGTAGATAAATACATGAGTCCACAGATGCAGGTAGCAATGGGAATGAGTACAAAAGAGTTTCGGCAGAAAGGAAACAGTATAGGTCTGTTCTTACAACCACTGACAGATATTCACCTGCATTCTAATTTCTTATATGATCTAAGTCCGGCTGGCAATATTCAGTATATCTATATCTTTAGTGCAATTGCCCTCTTCATGGTACTTATTGCCTGTATCAATTTTATGAATCTTTCGACGGCAGGCGCTGCCAAACGAGCCAGAGAAGTAGGTATGCGTAAAGTGCTTGGCTCTGTAAAATCCGAACTGATAGGGCAGTTTCTGTTGGAGTCTATTCTACTCACATTGTTTGCATTGGGTATCGCTATTGGCTTGGTATATCTGGCCTTGCCTGTGTTTAATCAGCTGGCAGGCAGAGAACTGAGTTTACACTTTGTAAAAACTCCCTGGTTGTTGCCTGGGCTGCTTTTATTTGGCATTCTGGTTGGAACTATTGCTGGCAGTTATCCTGCCTTCTTCTTATCTTCCTTTAAACCCATACAGGTGTTGAAAGGCAAATTGGTAACAGCTCGGGAAAGTATTGGATTACGTAGCGGTCTGGTTGTTTTTCAGTTCTGTGTCTCGATCTCTTTAATGATAGGAACAACCATTGTTTATCAGCAACTTTCGTACATTCAAAATAAAGCGTTGGGATATGAAAAAGATCAGGTATTGATTATGCGGGAAACCTGGCGACTAGCCAAAAATGAAGATGTCTTTTATCAGAAATTGCTGCAAGACTCACGGGTGAGTAATGCAAGCATTTCTGGGTATATACCTGCAGGTAATTCTTACAATAATAATTTTTTTATTACAGGTGAAGACAATCCTAACAAGATGGTAAAAACACTTCGCTATGGAGTAGATTACCGCTATCTGGCAACGATGGGTATGAAAATCATACAGGGACGAAACTTCTCAGAACAGTTCGCCACCGACTCTACTGCCATTATTCTGAATGAAACGGCAGCCAGAAGTTTTGGCTGGAACAACCATGCTATTGGACACACTCTCACAAATTCTGACAATAATGGAAAGAAAACTGCTTATCATGTGATTGGGATTGTGCAGGATTTTCATTTCAGATCATTACATGAACGTATCTCTCCGTTGGTAATGGTACTGGGGCAAAATCGGGGAACTATGCTTGTGAAGGTAAAAACAAAAGATGTGGTAGGTTTAGTATCATCACTGAAGCAACAATGGACAGCTCTGGGAGTAGAAGCACCTTTTGAGTACTCCTTTCTGGATACTGATTTTGAGGCGGTATATCAGGCAGAACAACGAATTGGACAGATTGTAGGGATATTTTCGGGCCTGACCATATTTGTAGCTTGTCTGGGCTTGTTTGGGTTAGCAATGTTTATGGCCGAACAACGTAAGAAAGAAATCGGTATTCGTAAGGTGGTTGGTGCGTCTGTGAGTGATATTGTAACCTTGTTTGCCAAAGATTTCTTAAAACTTGTTGCTTTGGCAAATCTCATAGCCTGGCCATTAGTATATTATGCCATGAGTCTTTGGTTAAACGATTTCGCGTATCACATTGATATAGCCTGGTGGGTGTTTGCATTCTGTGGAGTTTCTGCAATTCTGATAGCTTTGTTTACTGTAAGCTCTCAAGCAATTAAAGCTGCACATGTAAATCCTGTGAAGACATTACGAAGTGAGTAAAATAAATGATACTGCATGGTATTCACCGCAACTAGGATATTTGCGGTGAATACCGCTCAAAAAAAGTTTTGCTGTGAGTTATGCATAAGAGGACTCTTGTAGAAGTTGTTTAGGATAATCTTATAAGGCAGATTTAATACAAGTTCTATAAGAACTAAAAATACCTGTGCTGCGCCTTCTCCCATCGTTGGTGTTATCACCAACGAGTTGTTTCCCATTATGCAGGTTGGTGATAACACCAACCTGGGGCGTGAAATTGAGGCTCGCTACAAAATCTGTTCGTTGAGCTGGTTTAAAACTTATCCTAAACAACTTCGTAGTGAACTCACGGCAAAACAAAATCTGCGGTGAGTTCAACATAAACTCTCTATTGAAGGAGCCAACTGCTTTGCCTCAGTCAAAAAATCTCTTGCACTGAATTATGCACAAGGGAAATCTTCCAAAGGGAGTTATTATCGCCTCTTACTTATAGATGACGAAAGTCTTTAGTCTAATCTAATTTCTATCTTAATCGTTGACGTATTGCTTCATAGATCATTACTCCGGCAGCAACAGAAACATTCAGAGATGAAATCTGGCCAGCCTCTGGAATTTTGACCAATGCGTCTACTTTACGAATCAGTTCATTGGTAATACCATCTTCTTCTGAGCCCATAATGATAGCCGTAGGGACAGTAAGATCTGATTCATATAATAGTTTCTCCGCTTTCTCTGTACATCCTATTACCTGCAATCCGGACTCCTGCAGGAAAGAAACAGTTCGTACTAAACTTTCTTCCCGACAAACCGGAATAAAATTCAAGGCTCCTGAAGATGTTTTGACAGCATCTGCATTGATTTGGGCAGCTCCTTTGGCAGGAATGACAATCGCATGTGCACCCGCACATTCAGCAGTACGAGCTATCGCACCAAAGTTACGAACATCTGTTACCCGATCCAGTATCAAAATCAAAGGTACCAGACCACGTTCATATACATCACTGATTACATTGTGGAGTTTGGCATAGTTTACAGCAGATACAAATGCAATCACCCCTTGATGGTTTTTACGGGTAACACGGTCCAGTCGTTCCTTAGGTACACGAGATATAGGCACATTAAATTCATGGGCAGCCTGTAGTAATTCAGCCAGGTTTCCGGCTGTACTCAGATCCCGTTGTATCAATAATTTATCTATTTCTTTACCAGCCCGGATGGTTTCGATCACAGCCCGAATGCCAAAAACAAGATCTTTGCTCAATGAAAAGAGAATTAGTATGAAAACAAAATAAGCGAAAGAGCAAAGGTAGGTAGTGCAGGGTAGAATAAAAAGTTTGGTAAGCAGAGATATGCTTGAAAATTGTTACAACAAACACAATAGGCGAAGCTGAGACATAAAACAAAGCTGTTTTTGACTTTTCCTATTATTTCTAAAGTAAAATATAACCTGAAGTAGTAGTTTGTTTAGTATGAAGTGTCTTACAGCGGATGAATATGCCTATAACTTTCTATCCTGTTTACCTCCTGCAGATAAATCTAAAAGTTGGTTATTATCGTATATAACAGAGAGGAAACCCTATATTTTTCTCAGTTCAGGATACGTTCTTAGAATATCTTTTAGTGATCCGCAGAAATGAACAATAAGGTTGTATTGAACAAAGATATCATTGCATGATAGTCTAGTAAATAGGAGTATTGTTTTTGTGTCATTCTTTTTTTAAGGAATATGCACTAGAATTGCAAAAGTATTATTTACTTTTACATAATTTGACTATAAATAGCATCTTTTGCTCTTTTAAACCTTATTTTCTGTGCAAACAACAACCATTACCAAACTATCTATTGTTATTCCGGCATATAATGAAGGCAGAACTATCCACTTCATTTTAAATAAAATTAAAGCGGTACAACTACTTAATAACATTGAAAAAGAAGTTATCATTATCAATGATTGTTCAAAAGACAACACAGAAGATGCTATTCTGAATTATCAGCGAGAAAATCCAGATCTCCCTATTACCTATTTTAAACACGAAGTAAACAAAGGCAAAGGAGCCGCCCTGCATACAGGGATCAGTAAAGCAACCGGCGAATATGTAATTATCCAGGATGCGGATTTAGAGTATGATCCGCGTGAATATAATATTCTGTTACAACCTGTCCTGGAAGGTTTTGCAGATATAGTATTTGGTTCACGCTTTATGGGCGGTAACCCACACCGTATTTTATTCTTCTGGCACACCATTGGTAACAAGTTTCTGACATTTCTATCCAATATGTTTACTAACCTGAACCTGACTGATATGGAAACATGCTATAAGCTCTTTCGTACAGATATGATCCAGGCAATTAAGCTAAAAGAAAATCGGTTTGGTTTTGAACCAGAAGTAACAGCAAAAGTGGCTCGTATCCCTAATGTTCGTATTTACGAAGTAGGTATATCTTATTATGGACGTACTTATGCAGAAGGGAAAAAGATAAACTGGAAAGATGGTTTTCGTGCCATTTATTGTATTTTAAAATATAACCTGTTTGCCTGATTTTGTTATAAGAGAATCTTATCGAAATATCAGGTGAAACAGACTTACCTTTTCTTATTTGGGAAGGATTAATTTAAAGATTTTACAGAAAGTCTCAATAATCAATATTTTATGAAAAAAAGTATACTATTTCTTTTAATGGTCTTGGGGGGGCTTCTTGCAGATTTTTCTGCATCGGGGCAAGCACCTAAAATTACAAGCCCCGCAGTTAATAATGGTGGAATAGCGAATAATATAGATCCATATAACTGGAGTGTAGTAGGTCAATATAATCGTACAGGTGTTCGAAGAATAAGAATTGCTGTATTTGGTGCTTCATCTGATTATACAGACATAAATAATGCTGTTTATTTAACATCACGTTCTGTTGCATCGCCAGCATCTGGAGCAACATATACTTTTACAATTTCTGATTTAGTACTTGAAGATCCATTTGATAGTCCATATAGAGTTATAGTATATACAACGACATCTACAGCCGCAAATCCTACGTATGATCAAAGTAGCTATATCTTTGTTAATCTTGTTGCACCAACCCCTGCAAATCCGTTAATTGTGACCCCAACAAATAATTCTACAGTTACACTCTGTCAGGATTTAACAATTACAGTTAATGGGAATTATACAGGAGCAAGAAGATTAAGTTATAAGGTATATCCTACTGCAACTCCAAGTGCTCCTATTGTAGATAGCAATACTGATGGAACTGATGTGGGTTTTGCAAATGCATCGGAAGCTAAAACTAACTATGATCTTCCCGCTATTCCTTTAGCATCACTTACTCCAAACACTCCTTATACAATAGAAGTTTCAACTTTTGATCCATTGGATAATCAGATAGGATCAACAACCTCATCAACTTTTACAACAGGAGGAACTATAAATAATACACCTGTCATTACATCACCTATAAATGGAGAAACAAATGTTTCAGTTGATCCTACGATTAATATAAATGCATTTACAGGTTGTGGAACGCTTACATCTGCAGATATTACTATTGACAAAGGCTCTGCAAGTTCTCCAGCAGACTGGGCTGGGAGTGATAGTCAAAGTCAAATATTAAGTGGTACAGGGCCTTTTTCTTGGTCCCCTACTACAACATTAGCTTTTGGTACCAGCTATCAGGTTCGGGTAAGATTTATAGTGGGAGGAACCCCATATGTAACCATTCATACCTTTACAACAGTATCTGTTGTTGCTACTATTACCTCACCTTTAAATAATGCAACCAACACGCCTACTTGTAATCTGAGTGTAAATGTAGCTGCGATTTCTCCTGCTCCTATTAATGGTAAAGAGTACCGTTTACAATTAAGATATAAACTAGCTTCTGCAAGCAATTACTCAGGTCTTCAGACAACATTTACGCCTATTGATGGTGATGCAGCTAACTTTGGTCCATACACAGTTGCTATTCCTGTGAGTGGAAGCTTGACTCCCAATACAGCTTATGACATTGAAGCTCAATATCAGGTAGACCTGTCTGGAACTAATACATGGAGCAGTTATGGTAATCCCTATACTGTACGTATAACAACCGGTCTAGGAACACCAAACAATCCAGTAATTACTGCTCCGATAGCCAATGCTACCAACGTTTCTATCAATCCTACAGTAAGTGTAAATGCGTACCCAGGTTGTGGAACCCTTACATCTACAACTTTTGAACTGGATACTGTTTCCAGTTTTAATAGTTCTGCTAAACAAACCAATACACAACCTGCAGGTAATGGACCTTTTACATGGTCTCCTAACACATTGGCCTATGGAACTACATATTATCTGAGAGTCAAATTTATTCGGGGAGCAATTGAAGAAGGATCTACAACAATCAGTTTCACTACAGAGCCTCTTGTTCTTGCGACACCTTTACTGGTTTCACCTGCAGATGAATCGACGCTGGATCTATGTTCAGATGTGGTTGTAACAGTAAATGCAAACAGTATCTCTGCACGAAGTTTAGTATTTAAAGTGTTTCCAATAGGCCCTGGACCTACTGTTTTCGAACAAACCTATAACTTTGCCGATGGTACTGCAGCAACTACACCTTTTACTATAACACTTGCCCGTACATTATTTTCAGACAATACACATTATCTGGTTGAGTTAACCACCCGGACAGGTGCCAATAACTCAGGTATACTGGTTGGACAATCCTACAATGACTGGTTTACAGGAGTGAATCAATCTGGCACAGTAGCTAATACACCAGTAATTACGTCTCCGGCTGATGGTGCAACTATTAACACAGTAACACCTACTATTGTTATTCAATCTCCGTTTGCAGGTTGTACATTGAACTCTGTGTTGTATGAGATTTTGGATGGAACAGTTGGAAATACAGTAGTGGCTTCTCAAAGTTATACAACCGCTACGTATAACTGGACTGTGCCTTCTTTCCTGACAGCAGGTAATACCTATCGTGCACGGGTTACATATACTACAGCCAATGGTACTTTCAGTGATGTCAATACCTTCACTATTACACCAACACCAGGCGTTTCTATTCAAAGCCCACTTTCATTAACAGGATTAAATCCTTGTGGATTCCCTGTGATTGTAAATGCCTATCCAGGTGCCAATACGATTAAGGTGGAATACAGACAAAAACCTGCTGGCTCTTTTGGAACAGCTTTCTACAGCACACCTAGTGGTTCAGATTATACATTCTCCTTTGATAATACACAATTACTGGCGAATACAAATTATGAGATACGTTTGACTGCTGGCAATGGTACAGGAGGAAGCTTTACAGCTATTACTGGTTCTGCTACATTATTTGATTTCAGTACTGGCGGTGTTGGAGGAACTTTAGAGCCAACATTATCCTCTCCTCTTGATGGTGCAACAGGGGTTTCTGTGACTCCTACCATTACATTTGCCCCTTATCAGGGAGATTGTGGTACAGTTACTAATTACTCTATTGAAATAGTACCTGTTGGTGGTTCAGGTGATTGGTCTACAAGAGCTGGATATTATTATGCAACATCTACAAATCCATCCTTTGCTATTCCAAATGGAATTTTGGCTGCTGGAACGACATACAAGATTCGTATTGCTACAGCGGTAAGCTTGAATGGAGCAAATATAGGCTATTTTGGCAATTATGATGGCACAGATTCAGATCCAGGTATCTATACATTTACTACTGTTAACCCACTGGAAACGTATCTGGAGTTGGTTACCAGTACATCGAATGTTGTTGGTGGTGAGACCTATCTGAATAGTTTGAATCAAACTTTGCAGGTACTTGCAGTATCTGGAGCAACTCAGTATGAGATTCAACTGAGTAAGGATTCTACATTTACATCCACTATCAATTACTCCGCAACATCTTCAACGAATGTGTTTTCATTCATTAGTTATGCTGGAACCCTTGAATCTGGAGATAAATACTATATACGTGCGAGAGTATCAGCACCTTCAGTTGGAGCATGGACAAGTGCTTCCAATGTTAAGCATGTTTACAACTCTTTATATCCGTCAGGTGCAGATAGCCCTGTTGGAAATATAGGTGCTAATACAACAAAACTTCGTGGCTGGCATGTAAAGAATGCAACCTCTATGTTTTTCCAAATCGCGACAGATGCCGCCTTTACCAATCTTGTAGATGCACATGGTCCTTATGGTCCTATCTCAACAGATCCGGCAGGTGGTGGAATTGCTTATGAACGTTATTCCTATAAAAAATGGGTAGGTAGTACATTAACAACAGTTGATGCCTCAACAATTAACACTAACTTCCAAGCTTATACTATTCTAGGTGAGTATGATTATGTTCGTTATCTCAAACCTGGGCAAACGTATTATCTTCGGGTGAAAAATGCACGAACAACTGCTAATGGCACATATTTACAGACAGGTTATTGGGGATGGACACAATCATTTACAGTTCCTGCTTATACTCGTACAAATACAATCTCAATGGTTGGTTCACTGACAAATATGTCTGTAAAGCCTACCATTTACTTTACGACATCACCTGCGAACGTATTTAACGTAACATCTTATCAGATGCAGATTGCAACAGATGCAGCATTTTCAAATGTAGTTGTTGATCGGATTCCAGCTACTCTACCAATAGTTGATCTTACACCTGCTCTTAATTATAATACTACTTATTATATAAGAGTACGTTCTCAAGCAACTAATGATCCTGTAGGACCAACCAATTGGTCTGCATGGTCTGCTACGACTACCTTTAAAACAACAACAGCTCCTGCTGGAAGAGTTGCCGCTGCAACTACTAGTTTATCAGGAGATGAAGAAAGTCAGTCTGTAGCTTATCCTAATCCATTTAACAGCACTGTTTCTGTGACATTGAAAGCACAGTATGCAGCAGTGACTGTTAGTCTGGTAGACCAAACGGGTAAAGTAGTAGATCAAACACAGGCTACAGGTGGAAATACGGTAGTGCTGGGTAAGAGATCTTCTCAAGGACTTTATCTGATCCGTATCGCAGATCAGACAGGAGTAAAAGAGACTATTAAGGTAGTGAAACAATACTAGTTCTTTAAAGAACCGAAACTTTTGAAAACGTAGAAGTGTAGTCGTAGTACTATGCTTCTACGTTTTTCTTTTTAACTTTGGCCAGTAAAATCCTGTTTCAGCGAAAATCACACTATTGTGCCAACTGTTTTAGCCATTATACCAGCTCGTCAAGGCTCTAAGTCTATCCCTCATAAAAATATCCGTTCTATCGCAGGCAAGCCTATGCTGGCCTATTCCATAGAACATGCCTTAGCTTCAAAGAAAATAGA
Source organism: Xanthocytophaga flava (assembly GCF_030068545.1). Taxonomy (NCBI): domain Bacteria; kingdom Pseudomonadati; phylum Bacteroidota; class Cytophagia; order Cytophagales; family Rhodocytophagaceae; genus Xanthocytophaga; species Xanthocytophaga flava. Next base: position 37,209 of record NZ_JASJOR010000016.1, read on the forward strand.
TCGTGTGATTGTCAGCACTGATAGTGAACTCTACGCTGGCATCGCAAAGCAATTTGGGGCAGAAGTCCCATTCCTGCGGCCAGATACTATCTCTCAGGATCACTCAACTGATCTGGAAGTATTTCAGCATACATTGCATTGGTTAAAGGAAAATGAAAATTATATTCCGGATATCTGTGTTCATTTACGGCCTACCCATCCGGTTCGTAACCCTGCAGACATTGATACGATGATTGATATAATTCTGTCTGATAATACCTTGGATTCTGTTCGCTCTGTAGTAGAAAGCCCTGAAACACCTTACAAAATGTGGTTTCAGGATGAGGCAGGTAAACTAAGCCCTGTCATTAAAACAGATATACGGGAAGCCTATAATCAACCCCGGCAGATACTACCTAAAACTTATCTGCAAAATGCCTCCATTGATATTGTACGCACCAGTACATTACTGGAAAAGGATTCCATGACAGGTGATCGTATACAGGGGTATATCATGCAAGAAATCTTTGATATTGATTATGAAAGTCAGCTTAGTGAAGTATCTGCGCGTCTTAACTCTGTAGCTAACGATGTGCCATCTGGCCACACTAAAAAAGTTAAGTCTTTCTGTTTTGATATTGATGGTGTGATTGCTACTCTTACACCTGACAATGATTATACAAAGGCCGACTGTAACCCAATGATGGTTGCTGCCGTAAATGCACTTTATGATGCTGGACACGAGATTATATTATTTACAGCACGTGGTACCAAAACTGGAATCGACTGGTCAGAAACCACCCGTGAGCAGATGAAACGCTGGGGAGTGAGATACCATGATCTTCGATTTGGCAAACCAGCAGCAGAATATTATATAGACGACCGGATGTTATCTTTTGATGATCTCTACAAACTGGTTAAGAAATAAATTAGTAGTTCGTTATACCTTCTATGCCTTTTCATCCATTAACTTCTTTACATGTATATGAATCCTCTTTTTAATGATCTTTTTATATTCGAGATGGCCAATAATCACCAGGGCGATGTGAATCATGGCCTTGCGATTATCCGGGAGATGGGAAAAATTAAACGGAAATACAATATCAATGCAGCTGTAAAGTTTCAATATCGTCAACTGGATACATTTATCCATCCTGATTACCGCAACAATACAGAAGCCAAACATATTAGCCGTTTCCTAAGTACAGAATTGTCTCTGGATGATTACTATACAATGGTAAAAGCTACCCGTGAAGAAGGCCTTGTTACCATCTGTACTCCATTTGACGAAGAGTCTGTGGACATTATTCTGAAACATGGTATTGAGATTATTAAAGTAGCCAGTGCCAGTGCAGATGACTGGCCTTTGTTGCAGAAAATAGCTAAAGCCGGGAAACCCATTATTGCTTCTACAGGTGGATTACTAATGCCGCAAATAGACAATTTGGTTAGCTTCCTGCGTCACCGCACTGTAGATTTTGCCGTGTTGCACTGTGTAGGAATTTATCCAAGTCCTGACAATGTATTGCATCTTAATTTCCTTGAAAAGATAATCCGTCGTTATCCGGATGTAACTATTGGCTATTCAGGCCATGAGGCACCTGACAACACAGATGTAGCTAAAATTGCTATTGCTAAAGGAGCTAAGATTCTGGAACGCCACGTAGGTTTGCCAACAGATACCATCAAACTGAATAACTACTCAATGAATCCTGAACAGGTAGATCAGTGGATTGCAGCTACCTTACAGGCCAAGGTGATTTGTGGAAATAATGAAAAGTCTGTAACACAGGCAGAAATAGATTCGTTATTGTCATTAAAGAGAGGTGTTTTCGCTAAGCGAGCCCTAAAAAGCGGACAGGAAATTACTGCAGATGATGTCTTTTTTGCTATGCCATGCCAGCCGGGTCAACTTACTTCAGGAGAATTTGGCCGTTATCGGGCAAAGTGGAAAGCATCAAAGGATTATAAAGTAAACGAAGGAGTCTTTGAAACAAATCCTCCGGATTTATATACCCAGATCAGGGGTATTATCCATCAGGCTAAGGGGTTATTTACAGAAGCAGGAGTTGTATTAGGTGATAATTATGAAGTTGAGCTTTCACATCACTATGGTTTGGAAAACTTTGCCACTACAGGTTGTCTGATTGTAAATATCATCAATCGGGAATACTGCAAAAAACTAATTGTTGTTCTGCCAGGCCAGTCACATCCATCTCATAAACACAAGAAGAAAGAAGAAACTTTCCAACTGTTATATGGTGACTTGAAGGCACAGTTAGAAGATCGTCAATATACTCTTAAACCTGGAGATCAGTTACTGGTAGAACGGGAAACATGGCATTCTTTCAGCTCTGAAAAAGGGGCAATCTTTGAAGAAATTTCTACTACACATTTCCGTAACGACTCTTTCTATGAAGATGAACGCATTGCTGCTTTAGATCCTATGCAACGTAAAACAGTGCTGGAAGAGTTTTAAAAAGTAACAAATCTGATTGCTGATCCCTCAATGCTCATAAAGGTATTGAGGGATTTTTTTGTCCATAGATTTTATCTTTGATATCTGATTAAATTTATTGTATTATAGCTTTATACATCTTAGAACAAACAGTTTGATTACAAACAACATGGTCAAACCGCTCACTGTTGAAGAACTCATTCAACTTTCGTTGCAACTTCTTACTGCACCCGGAGACTCCCCTTTGTTTACACAATGGACATTGGCTATAACAAAGGCATCTTCCAAAACCTTGATAGAACTTATGGCTAGATTGCCTATGTCAAATGTGGAGCTTTCGAATCAGGAGTTCGAAAAACTACGAACTCTATATCCAGCCATTCTGGCAGCTATAGAGTCTAGCAATACAGATGATGCCGTATGGGCTATTGAGAAGATTCAGGGACAATTTGAACAACTAAATAAACGTATCAATGTCCTTATAGTTGTCTCGGGGTTGGTTGTGTTTTTAATGATACTCCTGTTGATACTTAAGTAATAAGCCAGTTATCCATTTTCTGAATAACTTCCTTGTGTTTAAGCAATAGCCATGTCAATTCTTGCCTAAACTGATCCGGGTATATTACTTCAAACTCCGGCATTCGACTTCTACCTTCGAACTGTTGTTCAAATACTCTGAAAGGGAGATACAGATCACCTAAATAAATTTCCTTGTCCTTATTTTTAGTACCCTTTACAGAAATATACACTACTGGATGACGCAAAATTACATCCGGATAAAGGTATATCTGAAAGGATACAGAATCTTCACACTCCTGCGAACAATCACCATACACACCATTCTCATAGCTATTTCGTACGACATGATATTGGATAATAGACAAGTCAGGAATGTCTTCTATACTAAGCGGAATATCATCAATATGTATATTCATCGATTATATATAGGTGAAGTATAATGGTCAAATCGTAAACCTAGTGCTTATTTTATTAAAGCGTTCATAAGCAAAATGTTAAGAACGATCTACTAAAGTACATAAAATGCCTAAACATCACACCAATATTTTTCTTACCCAATCGTTCTTAGTAAAAACAAAAAGTAGCAAAGATACTACTGGCACAGATTTTGGATATATCTATTATATTGAATGTATTATTTAAAGAATATCGCTATGGCAACTCTCATATTAATTGGATGCTTTATTCTTTTTGTGGGTCTCGTAATTCGTAATACAGAACATCATATAGGATAATTGAAGCCACAGGCAATGGTATGTATTGCCTGTGGTTTTTTAAGTATATAAGTATACAGGAACAGTAAACACATTAAGTAAAATTGCCTGTAATTTTTAGAATGCTATTTTAGGCTATTCATTCTATCCCACTTTTCTATTAACTTTCTTGCCGACAGAAAATACAAAATTCTTAGCAGGGAAAAGGTTACAGACTTAATCAGATAAGTATATAATAAGTACAAACCACTAAATTTCTGCGAGCAATCAATCTCCAGCCAAAAACAGCCTTCTTAAAGTTATTTATAAATAAAAAAGAACTATTAATCAGGTATAGATCTGTTGGATATACAATCACACAGCAAAATCCTTATTTGTTTCTGATTGGGCTAAAACATATGAAACACACTCAAAAAAGTAATTGGTTACAGGCAAGAAAATGGATAGTAGCCAGTGTGTTTATATTTTTTTTCATCGTAAGTTATGGTCATCACAGGTTATTACATTTCCGACATCTGTCTGTAGCGGATGGACTTTCACAAAGTACCATTAATTGCATTTTACAAGATAGTAAAGGCTATATGTGGTTTGCTACAGATGATGGATTAGACAAATATGATGGCTATAAGTTTACCGTTTATCAGAATGATGCAAACGATATTCATAGTATCAGTGGCAATCGGGTAATGAGTATTGTGGAAGACAGTGAACATAACTTTTGGGTTGCCACAGCTGGTGCTGGAATTAGTAAATTTGTGACAAGTCAGGGGCATTTCGTTCAGTACCTCTCTGATAAAAGTAACAAGAACAGTCTAAGCAATAACAATGCAAGCAGTATCCTGGTTGATAAAAAGGGGATACTATGGATAGGTACTAACGGAGGTGGGTTAAATAAATTCAACCCTGTCACCAATACATTTACCAGTTACATTCATCAGCCCAACGTTCCGAACAGCTTAGCAGATAATGAGATAACTTGTCTGTTTGAAGACTCGCGAGGCAATATCTGGATAGGCACTGATAACGGAGGACTAGACCTGTTTGATCAATCCCGAAATCAGTTTATTCACTATCAACATAAGGCTGAGCAAAAAACAAGTCTTATTCACAATTATGTAAGACGTGTTTTTGAAGATCATACAGGTAAACTATGGATAGGTACAAATGGGGGATTGGACTGCCTGAACGAAAAGAAAAACGGATTCATTCATTACCAGCATGATCTTCTTAATCCTCGCTCCATTGGACACAATGTAATACTTTCACTAAATGAAGATGCTCTGGGCCATCTTTGGATTGGTACAGAAAATGGTGGTATGGATGTATTTGATGGGAAGAAGTTTAATCATTATTTGCCAGATCAACAGGACCCTACCAGCTTGAGTAGTCCATCTGTTTACTCTATCTATAGAGACTCTCACCAGAATATGTGGGTTGGTACATTTGGCGGAGGTATCAACTGGGTTGACAGCTACCAGAAAAAGTTTAACTCTTATCATTACCTCCCTTCATCTCTTTCCGGATTGAGCCATAATATGGTAAATGACTTTTCACAGGATGCAGAAGGGTTGGTATGGGTGGCAACAGATGGGGGAGGAATTAACTGTTTTGACCCTAAAAAAAGAACATTTACCCATTATGTACAAAATCCTAAAAATTCAAATAGCATTCTGGGTAACTTTATGACCTCAGTGCTGGTGGATGACTTTAATAATGTATGGACGGGTGCATGGGAGGGAGGAGTAACCAAAATTAGCGCTGACAGGAAAAAATTTACCCGATATCAATATACCCCTAATCAACCTGCCAATGCACCTTTTCATTCCAATTATCCCTATTCTATCAAAAAAGATAGAAAAGGTATGATATGGTTTGGTGAATATGGAGGTGGACTTACCCAATATGATCCTAAAAAAAATAGTTTTACCTCTTATCGGCATAATGCAACAGATTCCAATAGTTTGAGTTCTGATTATATCCAGGTTGTATTACCGGATCAGCAGGGTACTATCTGGATAGGAACATTGGGTGATGGACTTACTCGCTTTACCCCCGAAACAAATAAATTCATCAGATATTATCATGATGATAAGGACAAAGAAAGCCTGACAAGTAACGACGTTTACTCTCTTTTTGAAGATAGGAAGGGGATTATCTGGATAGGAAGTAGCGGGGGGTTAAATAAATTTGATCCTCATACCAACAGTTTCAGCAGGTATTCCATTCAGAATGGCTTACCTAGTAATGCAGTTATGGATATCCAGGAGGATACTCGTGGTAATCTATGGATATCTACAAAAAAAGGGCTTTGTAAATTTAATCCTGTCACTAAAGTGCTTCGTGTGTATACACAGGAAGATGGTTTACAAAGCAATGAATTTAATCGTGCATCTCTGCATAGTGCAACGGGCGAATTATATTTTGGGGGAACCAATGGTTTCACTGTCTTTTATCCAGATAGTATTCAGGAGAATCCGGTTATTCCACCTGTATATCTTACCGACTTCCAGATATTTAATAAATCTGTGCAGGTAGGTGGAGTAGATTCGCCTTTACAAAAAATAATTGGCGAAAGTACTTCTGTTATACTGCCTCATGATGCTTCTGTTATTTCATTCGAATTTGTAGCACTCAACTTTACCATTCCGCAAAAGAACAAATATGCCTATATGCTGGAAGGTTTTGACAAGGTCTGGAACTATGTAGGAAACAACCGGCATGTCACCTATACAAATCTTGATCCGGGTACCTATACTTTTCGTGTAAAAGCATCTAATAATGACGGCATCTGGAATGAAAAAGGGACGTCTGTTCAGCTCATTATCATCCCACCTTGGTGGAAAACCTTCTGGTTTCGTATAAGCCTGATAGGCTGTATTATTTTACTTGTATCCATCTGGTATACAGTCAAAACAAATACTATCCGAAAGCAGAACCGAATATTGGAAAACAGAGTATTGGAACGTACTCATAAGATAGAGCAACAAAAAGAAGAACTAGCTGAGCAAAGAGATATTCTGAGTCAGCAGAAGAACACCATTGAAGAAAAGAACGCTTTGCTGGAAAAATCTCACTTGCTACTGGAACAACTGGTTGAAGAAAGGACAGAAGAGTTGATTAACAAAAACCGAAGGCTGGAACAGTTTGCTTTTATTACCAGTCATAACTTCCGATCTCCGGTTGCCACCTTATTAGGGCTATGTTCGGTATTTAATACAGAAGATCCTGCTGATCCATTTAATACAGTGATTATGGAGAAGACAGGTGAGGTTATTCATAAACTGGATGAAATGATTCAGGATCTGAGTATATTATTGGATCATCAGAAAGACGCAGAATCACTTTACGAATGGGTAGAATTAAAGTCTATTCTACATGATACTAAAATACTACTGGCAGAAGAAATCCAGAAATCAGGTGTGCGGATTCATGAGAATCTGACTATGTCAAGAGCTTACCTTGTCCCTGCCTATATCCATAATATATTTCTGAACTTGATTGGTAACGCTATCAAATACAGACAAGAAGATGTTCCTCTGGAAATACATGTATCCAGTTACGAAGATGATACTACTATTACTCTTATATTTCAGGATAATGGCTCCGGTATAGACCTTACAACCAAGAAGAACCAGATATTTAGCCCTTTTAAACGATTCCATACCCATATACCCGGAAAAGGTATTGGTTTATACATGATTAAAACTCAAGTAGAATCTATGCGAGGAAGTATTCAGGTAGAAAGCGAAGTAAATAAAGGTACTACCTTCACTATTCAGTTACCAAAAAAGGCAGGCATGCCAAAAGAAACAACTTCAGTCAGTGAGCAAGCCTAATGATATATATTCAATAAGTACGAATTGAAAACCCAGTTATGAAGATTATTTCATTTGTTCACGAATCTTTCAATTTGTTTTGCAATTTTCGCAGATTGTTTATCTTTGTACCTATATGTTACTGATCTCCAATACATATCGCCTCTTTGCTGCCGGAATATCGGTAGCCTAACACTGGGATAATCCTCTATCCTTGAAGCTTTCATTTGAGAGCCAGTGTAACTATTGCCTTCTATTATTTTTATTCTTTCATTCACCTGAATCAGGTACAAGTAATCGCATTCCTGCAGACTTCTTGTATGGATTCCTTATTTCATTTTTTACAATGTCATTTCTAACTCAATACGGATGGAATCCGTTTTTTGAAAATAACTATTCAGCACATTTTTCATCTGAGTCTGTTGGCAGGATATGTACAGTATTTGGTCAGAGATATCTGATTATAACCGAGACAGGATACATCGAAGGAGAAGCTGCCGGCTCACTTTTAAATAGCAAAGAAGCCTGGGATTTACCCAAAGTCGGAGATTGGGTTGTATTTATAGCTACAGGCGATATGGGTTATATTGTTGATGTACTTCCACGACAAAATGAACTTTCACGAAAAGCACCTGGCAAACCTATAGAAAAACAGGTTCTTGCTACCAATATTGATCAGGCTTGGATAGTTCAGGGACTGGACCGTGACTTTAACTTAATGCGTTTACAAAGGTATCTGTATCAAATATGTTCCTTAGACATTTCACCTCTTGTAATTCTTACCAAATGTGATCTGGTTAGTAATCCGGAACACTACCTTGAGCAAGTAATCCAATTGGGATATACATGTCCGGTTATTCTAACAAGTATTCAAACAGGGCAAGGGCTGGAAGAATTACAAAATCTATATCTGCATGCAGGGAAAACCTATGTTTTATTGGGTTCTTCAGGAGTGGGCAAAAGTTCGCTTTTAAATACGCTAATGGGTACAGAAATTCAATTAGCAGGAAGTGTTAGTACGTCGAATAACAAAGGAAAGCATACAACTACTACCCGAAATTTAATTTTACTTCCCAATGGCACTCTCATGCTTGATACTCCTGGTATGCGGGAATTTGGAGTTACTGCGGATCAAGAGAATGCAGTTGGATTGCAGCATCCTCAACTGGAAGAACTGGCTCTTCATTGTCACTTTCATGACTGTACTCATCAGGATGAGCCTGGATGTGCAGTTAGAGAAGCTATTCATACTGGTGAGCTTCCTTTACTGGTATATCAAAGTTATCTGAAACTGACAAAAGAAAGTCGGCGATTTAATCTTAGTGCTGATGAGAGAAGGAAACGAAATAAACTGGCAGGAAGGTTATCCCGAGAAGCCAGTATGCATCGTAAGAAGGGCAAATACTAAGAGTGATTTTTAATGCGATTGCTATTGTCTATTGACAATAGTAATCGCATTATCTGTAGAGGAGATTTGTCATGATTGCCCCTTCAGTTTGTCGTATTTACACCTGAACAAAATCATTTATCAGTAGTATGTTTGTAAAGAAAACAAAAGTGTTTGTAGTGAGAACATTATGTGTATATTTGTCTCGATTTTAGGAATCGGTATTGTTCGTTAACAAACATAAGACAATGCTGAGATCTAAATTTATTATTCCTATACTAAACCATTTAAACAACTAACAACATGGCCACAATCAATCCTTATCTGAATTTCAACGGCAACACGGAAGAAGCCTTCCTTTTCTACAAGTCTGTATTTGGTGGTGAGTTTGAACTATTACAACGCTACAAGGAGGTTCCGGAAATGGGAACGAACCTTAAGGAAGATGACAAAGAAAAAATTATGCATGTCTCTTTACCTATTGGACAAAATGCTATTCTAATGGGGACAGATGTATTAGAAGCATATGGACAAACACTTACGGAAGGCAATAATTTTTCTGTTGCGATTGGTACAGATAGTGAAGCAGAAGCTGACAAGCTTTTCAACGGATTATCAGAAGGTGGGACCATCACTATGCCACTACAAAAAACTTTCTGGGGTGGTTATTTTGGTATGTTTAATGATAAGTTTGGTATTCAATGGATGGTAAATTATGACCACAAATAAGATTACTATCAACCAGATTGCTACTACAACTGTGCTAAGCTCTTAAATCGATTTCCTTTGCTTTCGTACAACCTGTTTTTGTGCGAAAGCTTCTTTCGTGCATAAATTCCAATCACCAAACCTTAACAGATGTAGCGTATGAAAAAGCTAAAGATTATTTACTGGGTTATTACTGGTATCATGGTAGCGATGTTAGGCCTAGGTTCCATCTTTGATGCCATTTCTGCACCCGAGGCAGTAACCTATGTTACAAAATTAGGGTATCCGGCCCACATTGTCCCTTTTCTGGGAGTTGCCAAACTACTAGGTATTATAGCAATACTGATTCCCGGTTATCCCAGGATTAAAGAATGGGCGTATGCCGGATTGACATTTGATCTACTGGGAGCCTTATATTCTCATATTAGTAATGGGGACCCAGCATCTACCTGGATATTTATATTTATACCAATCTTACTTGTTGCTGGTTCCTATATTTTTTATCATAAGCTCCAGGAAATGGCAAAAGGTGAAACAGCAACGTATGCACCTCAACTTTAACCAAACACTACTTTATGGTCGAAGTATTTAAAACCAATGTTACAACCACAGAGCATGCAGATTGGCTGATATACCAAATCCATCATCATTTCCCTAATTATAAAGCCAATTTCGACCTGACCGACTGTGATCGGATTTTGCGCATAAAGAATGTATCGGGTCCTATAGAATCCGATTTTTTGATTTCATTCCTGGAACGATTCAGATGTAGAGCAGAGGTACTATCAGATGAAAGTGAATCTGTTCTAAGTGGAATAAATCTCTTACTCAATCAGGTTAGTTAACCTATATATTTTTTGATTGAACCTATACAGTAAAGAGCCTAAATTCGGAATAGTGGGTCGCTTTAGGCTCTATTTTTTCTTAATTTCAAACAATAAAATAATATAACAGAGATCTACTGTACCAGTTGAGCAAATAATCGAAGAAGTGTTTCCTGGGCATTCACACAAAATCCAGGATGTACAGGTGATGTTTGTACTACTGTACTTCGGGTTGCTGTAAGCCATCGAAAGCGGGAAGCTATTGGAAGCAGGCCAATGGGACCTCCTTGCTTGCCTCCTTTACATATCTGAGCAAAGGCAGTAAGTCTCTCTTCCAGTTCTTGTATTTCAACCTGACAGACAAAAGCTTTTAATCTCTCTGGATTTATTTCAAACATAGTTTGCAGAAATCCTTCTGCTGAACAATAAACAATAACGCCTACATTAAGAAATTCTTCGCGTTCCACACGAGGTACGACGCGAATTACGGCGTACTCAAATAAGTGCTTCTCTTGCATGTTGTGCTTCCTTGACAAAAATTTCTGATGAGGCAAGTCTTGTTTCTAAAAACTGGATATACATATCACGTTCTTCATCAGCAGAGATAAAAGCTGATCCTCCGGTAAGCCATATATCCGGAACTAACCCAACAATAGAACGTATGCGTTCCGAAGTCAATATTGACTTAACTTCTGTGTCTATTTTTTCCAGTTCGGAGGCTTGTGGTAATAATACATGATCTTTTACCTGTGCAAAAGGTTTTCGGCTATGCTCTTCCCAATTCTGGCCGGAATGATGAAAATATAGAGATGCACCATGATCTATCAGCCACAGTTCTTTATGCCAAATCAACATATTGGTATTACGGGCAGTTCGGTCTACATTGGTAATCAGACAGTCCAGCCACACAATTTTGGAAGCCAGATACGGTTCTACTGTATTGACTACAGGATCAAATGTAATGGCTCCAGAAAGATAATGTACTGCCAGATTTAATCCGGTGTCACTAGCCCGAAGCAGATCCTGAATTTCCTCGTCTGGTTCTGTTCTACTTAAAGCAGGGTCTATAGTAGCATACACAATTTCTGGTACACGCATGCCTAAAGCTCTTGCTAGTTCACCTCCAATCAATTCTGCAATAAGTGCCTTTACACCCTGTCCGGCTCCCCGAAATTTAAGTACATACAGAAAGTCATCGTCTGCTTCTACCAAGGCAGGTAATGAGCCTCCTTCCCGTAATGGCGTAACATAACGAGTCACATGGACTGTTCTGAGATGAGATGAAGAATTGTTCAAAGGAATAAAGTTCTGAGTCACACACAATAAATCTCTTTATCAACATACTCATCTACCTGACAAGATATGAGTGCGAAAGTTAGACCAAATTTTTGAGAAGTCAGGAATCAGGAATTAACTTTTCTAGAAACATGGATTTACTGGAGTAGGCACTAGTTTATTGCTAATCATATTTTTCACGATAGACCAGGAGCCAAAAATTATTGATAGGAAATAATCTACTTTGCTTTTCTATTTTGTAATTTACTATCTGTCAACAGACACATAAATCTTTACCTCTTAAAGCGTAATCCATGGAAGCTATTACCTATGACCTCGTTTTTGATTTAATAGACATTGCTGTTATTGAATCAGACTTTTATTCAAATAACAAAATCTATTGTGGTATAGAAAAGACATCGGATGGCGATCACATCTATGTATTCAATCCAGAATATGCTTTTGAAAAGCAACAAATAGTCAATGCAGATGCAGGTAGAATCTTACGCTATCTGCATGTACCTGAAAAACACCCTGAGCTATACCAGAAATTCCTGCAAACCGGGCATATGTATATCCAGACTGACCATGCCAATATCAGTGTCTTTCTTATTCATAGCCTTCCCAGTGGAGTTATTCATTAACGGAAACTCGCTCCAACAAACTTCAACACTTCGGGCAGAGCTGTACGCCAGTAGATCCATGTATGGGCACCATCTCTGACCCGAAACTCATGAGGAATGCCTTTGTCAATGAGCAGGGCATGTAGTGCCATGTTCTGTTTTATCAAATGGTCATCATCACCACAATCAATATAGTAACGAATTGACTTAAGTTGCTCGACAGGTGTAGTCTCAATGATTTTCGGAATAGAGTTTTTATACCAATGATCTGTCAGACGATCTTTACCTTTTAGTGTTTGCGGAAAATTTACAGTGAATCGTCTTGCCCATTCTGACTCGGCCATAGTTACTGCATCTGTATCAGTAAAAACAGCACCACTCAAAGGAGCCGCGGCAGCGAACAGATCAGGATGTTTAGTGGCCAGTAACAACGTGCCAAAACCACCCATTGATAATCCGGCAATACCTCTGAACCCTTTGGTGGCCCGTATGCGATACGATGTTTCAATATGAGGTATCAACTCACGAATAAAAAAATCTTCATAGTTATTTTTACCATCTGCACTATTCATATACCATGTTTTACCTGCATCAGGCATTACAATAATCATAGCAGGAGCATCCCCATTATTTATAGTTTTATCTGCAATAGACTGTACTTCGCCAGCCTGTGTCCAGCCAGTTTCATTATCTCCTAGTCCATGCAAAAGATACAAGACAGGGTAACGGCGATTGCTTTTATCATAATCCGCCGGGAGGTAGATAGAATACTCAACTTCCCTTCCAAGTACAGTACTTTTTAACTTAAGGCTCTCGTTGATAGTTCCTTGTTGAGCATACGTAATAAATGAAGTAAGTATCAGATATAATGTAAGAAACTTTTGCATGAGATCTCTTTGTAGTAAATGGGTATAGAGTAACAAAGAAATATTTTATTTCTTAACCAGAAAATTATTTTCAGAATGATTCATCCCAAATTTTAGCTAATGACTTATCTGCTCATCAATTATTGGATTTACGATAAGTTTTATATTTGCGTTTTATTCACGGCAAGAAAAAATTTGATCAGAATTCCGATCAGATTTTATTTTTGCGGTGAACTATGCGCAAACTAAAAAATGATCGGAATTCTGATCAAAATAAAAAGTGATTGGAGTTATATACAATTTGTTCATGGATCAATGGATCGGCCTTGCGTACTCTGAAAATAGTTTGCCGTGAATTATACACAAAGACAAAATATGATGTAAATAAAACGCATGCTCTCGGCCAATCAGTAAGGCTTTAATTTCATTGAAAAACAGGTTTTTCAATTACTTCCTGAATACAGACTGGTAAATGATTAAAGAAATCATAGCCTGTTTTCTGCTCCACTTCATCCACTGATACAGCATATGCTTTCCAGCTATTATCCAGATCCTGATTATTAGGAACCCAGATGGCAATAGTCTGAGTAGTTTTGGTCACTCTTTTGACATCATCATCTCCTTTGGGCAGGACAATCAGCACTTTCCAGCAGGCTTCAGGAACTGTTATCTTATCTTTTACTTTGGTAGTAGTACCATTTGATCCTGTACCACCGGAACCAAATGTGCCAGCATAGATATATAGTTCATTGCCTTGTTGTACCAGATCTCTACAATAGCTTTCAAGTGACTCCCAGGTATTACGGTTCAGATCAGGTGATTGAGGAACCATATTCGTCATTAAAAAGGTCGCTGAGTTGTCCGCTTGAGTAGCAGTACGGTCAGCACTTGGACACAGATGTCCCCGATCAAATCCGGAACCGCTATAGTCATTTGGTTTAGCAGCATCCCAGCCGGAAGGCAAGCTTGCGTCTGGTTTGAAATCATCCTGGCGGTCTGCACTGCCAATATCTTCACTGCCAAGGTGCCATGCAGCCCAGTTGGATATTAACTGACTACGATTATAGGAAAGAGCATACTGTGTTTTTTCCATCAGGTAATTGTCACCCTGACTTTCGTCTTTTTTTGCACCAGAAGGATTTCCCATCATCAAATGGAGTGACGAGGTAGTAATAGCAGGGTAGTCACAGGATGTCTGAGGAGATACAGGTGTCCGTTTACAGGACCATAGTGTGACAAGACTTATGAACGCTAGTACATAAGTGGATCGACGAATGAAGAATGGCATAGTTATAGGTGATTGGTTACTGATAAACGAAGATAAAGTGTTTATTCTATTTTTCTGCCTCTATCCTTCAGGAAGATATGTATATGATTCCAAATATGTCTTTACAATTCTGGTAATTTTTAGTAAAATGGCAGTTATACTCACCCAATCAATACGAATGAAACCTATCTTCTTTCTATTTGCTATTTTACTTTTTGTATTGATAACAACACCAATACTTGCTCAAATAGCAGATACAACCACCCAAATAACACAATCTGTACAAGCAGATTCTTTACACACGGCTACAAATGATCCTGGCTATGTTGAAGATGACTTTGCGCCAGGTATTTTCGGCGCTATTATTCTATTAATTGTATTCATATTGGTTTGTATTGGAGCTGGGATTGTACTAACTATTGTAGGACTTGTAGCCGCATTTGCCCTAGTCTCTTTTGGCATTTTGTCTACTTCTATTCTTGTAGGCTTACATCAAAAATCCTTCGCGAAAGGATTTAAGACACTTCTTGTTATTACATCCACATTGGGGGGATTGGTATGTGGTGGCGTTGGCTTAGGTATACTAAATACTTTCTTATATTGGTGGGATATTGGAACCTCAGTATTTATTGGTTCAATTTGTGGTATGCTGGCAGGCTTTGCATTTGGAATCCTTGCATACTATATTATTCAAAGGTTTGTTATGTTCTTTAAACAAAAATTCAATCTCTCAACAGCGTTAATAGAAGAACATAAGCTATAATATATGCTTTTGTTGGGAAAGATTCTTAGTTGCGCATAGTTGACCGTAACCTGTTTTTTAGAAAAGCCACTTCAGTCAATTTTTATTTTGTGCATAACTCACCACAAATTGATTTTCAACTGGAGTTCTGGTTGCACAGACCATTAACCTGAACTCCAGTTATTTTTTATTTTAACCTAAGTTCCAGTTAACCACAAACTCAAACTGCATGCAGGTAATTATCAAATCTAATCTGTAAGACAGTTGTTTATTGTCTCGATCTGTTTACCGGTTGATGGCTCAGGATTGCTCAGATTTACTGAACTTCAGGTTAGTGCAAACTTCTAGCTAAGATTTGAGAAGACATATCTGTGTCAATTATGTTGATCAATGTATTCTTCCTTGTTGAGAGGGTTAAGCCGCCACTTGTCTGTGAAGAGGGTCCTGATTTAATAGATCAGCCATAGAATTATACAATAAGGGCGCCTCAGACAACATTTCTGTTGGATTCTCAAAGAATGTTTCAACGGCTACTGCAAATAACTCAGCGACATTTGTACCTGCATATTTTCGCAACACAGATTCCTCTCCTGATTGTATCTTCCTATATTCCACTTTAGCCTGTAAAAAAAACTCCTGTACATGTTCTGGTGCCAGGAAGTCTTCACCATATTGACGGTTTTCGAGTAATAGTGCATGTGCCATTTCATGCAAGCCTACATTGAGGGCATCCGTTGGATAAAAATAGCCTTCCACAAAATGTTTCCAGGATAATACGATGATCCCTCCTGCATTTACTTCGCCTACATGATAATCCCGATTAAGCAGTGAATAATATTTGTCAGGATACAAAATAATTGTGTTAAAATGGGATAGATACACAGGTGAGAGACCAAATGTCAGTTGCACAGCACAGGCCGCTATCAATATTTTCATTTCCTCTGTGATCTCCAGTTTACCACGTGAGATAAATTCTTTTTCTTGTAGAAATGTAGCTACCCTCAGATTAAATACCTGTTTCTTGTCAGGTGCCAGTTGTCTGTAGTACTCAAAGTTTTTCTCCAGGATAGTATCATTTAGAGAAAGCGTTTGTTTACTAACAGGCTTGGTTCGGACTTGTGTCCACCAGTAACCTCCAATTATCGCCACCAGCACACCAAAAATAATGGGTATCATAGAATCGGTATATTGTTAAAAAATGTTCCTATAGTAAGCATCAAGCTGACTATATTTTTATGTAGATGCTGTAAGCTAAAAAAAAGTAAGCGTGATACCATAAGTGGCATCACGCTTATCTGTAAGAATTCAGAAGTTTCTTTATTTATTAGGCTATCTTAACTGATTCCTCCAAACTGTCGTAGGAAGCGTATATCGTTTTCGCTGAATAAACGCAGATCCCGTACCTGATATAATAAGTTTGTAATCCGTTCGATACCCATACCAAAAGCAAATCCGGTATATTTCTCAGCATCAATGCCACAGTTGGTAAGAACATTTGGATCAACCATACCTGAACCCAGAATTTCTACCCAACCTGTATGCTTACACATCTGGCAACCATCCCCTTTACAAATAAGACAGGATATATCCATTTCAGCACTTGGCTCTGTGAATGGGAAATAAGAAGCACGGAAACGCACTTTCACATCATTGCCAAACATCTCCTTCACGAAATAGTAAAGAGTATTTTTTAAATCGCGAAAACTAACATTGGTATCTATATAAAGACCTTCTACCTGATGAAAGAAACAATGTGCTCTGGCTGAAATAGCTTCATTGCGATACACACGACCCGGCATAATAGCACGAATAGGTGGTTTTTGTTTCTCCATCAAACGTACTTGCACACCCGATGTATGTGTCCGTAATAATAGGTCATCTGCTGGATTGTCTGTTTTACGAATAAAAAACGTGTCTTGCATTTCACGGGCAGGGTGATTTTCAGCAAAGTTCAGCGCTGCAAAGTTGTGCCAGTCATCCTCAATTTCAGGGCCATCGGCAACCGCAAATCCCATTCTGCCAAAGATCTCTATAATACGATTACGTACCAGTGTCAATGGATGCACGGATCCTAGTTCATTAGGATATACAGGCAATGTAAGATCAACAGGTGCTGCTTGTTGAGCGGATAAGCTTTGCTCTTCAATCCATGCCTGCTTTTCCTTAAACTTATTTTCAGCCAGATTCTTAAGTGTATTTAATTCTGCTCCCATTGCCCGGCGATCTTCTGCAGGAATGGTTTTCATGCCTTCAAACAATTCGGCAATTACACTTTTTCGGCTTATATAAGCCATCCGGAATTGTTCCAGTTGGTCTGCAGAATCAATTTGGGCGTCTTCGATCTGTTGTCGAATGTCCTTAATGCGGTCTAACATATAAAGTTTCGGATTTGACTATAATCAGGCTGATATCAAAAATAGTACAAACGGATGTGTCCATTAGTAGTATTTGTTTCGCAAAGATAATAGTCCGGGTATGAAATCGTATTCTTTCTATGCAAAAACCTATAAATTATCCACAATAAACACCTATATGATTTATAAAAAACATTGTTTTTTATGGGATTATCTTTTTATTTTGCGTCCCTTTCTGTGTAAAAACAAAAGGTGACCCTATTTTTCGGGAAAGTATATTTTGCTAAATCAGAAATAACGTCTCATTATTTATTTTTAATCACCTATTTTAATTGTCAACGAATGGCAGTAATTGGTAAAATCAGAGAAAAAGCAGGCTGGGCAATCGGATTGATTGCTTTAGGATTAGGCCTTTTTATTGTCGGTGCCGATTTTTTTGGCCCCAAATCAAATCTGTTCAGTAATGATGCCGAAGTTGGAAAGATTGCGGGTCATGGCATTAGTGCTAAAGAATTTGAGGCTGAAGTGGAACAGATAAAGGCCACTATGGCAATGCAGGGGCAAAATCCAACAGAGCAACAACTGCAACAAATTCGTGAACAGGTATGGCAGGATATGATTTTCCGTTATGCATACCAGCCACAGTTCGAAAAACTTGGAATTGGCTTGTCTCCGGAAGAGCGGGATGATATGATTGCAGGAGATAACATTCATACCAGCATCAAACAAACCCAGGTATTTCAAAATGCATCAGGCCAGTTTGACAGAACTATGCTGGATCGTTACCTGGATTATATAGAGTCAGACTCTGCCCGTCCTCAGGATAAACAATTGTGGGAAAACTTTATAGTGAACCAGTTGCCTCAAATGCGTATGCGTGAGAAGTATGACAATCTGTTACGTACTTCCCTATATGTTACACAGGCAGAAGCACAACATG
Organism: Xanthocytophaga flava; assembly: GCF_030068545.1. Taxonomy (NCBI): domain Bacteria; kingdom Pseudomonadati; phylum Bacteroidota; class Cytophagia; order Cytophagales; family Rhodocytophagaceae; genus Xanthocytophaga; species Xanthocytophaga flava. Next base: position 55,679 of record NZ_JASJOR010000016.1, read on the forward strand.
AGTATGAAGCACAGGTTGCCAAAGTTGACGCTAAATATATATATGTTCCTTACTACTCTATTCCTGATTCTACTATCAAGGTTTCTGATGATGAGTTAAAAACGTATCTGAGCGATCACAAAAATCAGTACAAAGGCGATGAAACCCGCAGTCTGAAATATGTGACTTTCCCTATCATGCCTTCTGCTAAAGATAGCGCTGACCTGAAAAGTCAATTGGTGGATCTTGCTAAACAGCTGGCTGTTGCGCCAAACGATTCGTCTTTTGCTATTGCCGAATCAGAAATTGAAGTTCCAGGTAATGGTTCCTATCAGGTAATTGGTGCATTGCCTCAGGAAATTCAGAATACTATTTCTACACTGATACCAGGTTCTATCAATGGGCCTTTCCAGGATGGCAATGAATACTATATATTTAAATATGATGGAGCAAAAGATGATAGTATTCCTTCACTACGCGCCAGCCATATATTATTCCGGGCTGATAAAAGTGCATCAGATTCTGTAAAGGCACAAGTTCGTAAACAAGCTGAAGATGTACTGAAACAGATCAAAGATGGTGCTAGTTTTGAAGCTCTGGCACAACAATATGGTTCTGATGGAAGTGCACAACAAGGTGGAGATCTAGGTTGGTTTTCTAAGAATGGCCAAATGGTAAAACCTTTTGAAACAGCTGCATTTAATTTCAGCGGATCAGGCTTACTGCCAAGCTTGGTGGAAACTGATTTTGGTTATCATATAGTGAAAATAACTCAGCCTAAAACATACAAAAAGTACAAGGTTGCGGTTATTCGTAAATCGATTTTACCTAGTGAGGCTACTCGAAACGAAGTATATCGTAAAGCCAGTGCAATTGCTAGCCAGGCTAAGGATATTGCTTCATTTGAAGAGGCTGTAAAGAAAGATCCTACTTTGTCTGCTTATACTGCGGATCGTATTCAACCACAGGCAACTAGCATCAATACATTGGTTAACTCAAGAGCTATTGTACAGTGGGCATTTAAAGATGATACAAAAGTAGGAACTGTTTCATCAGAATTATTTGAGCTGGATAACCCAAGCCAATATGTGATTACTGTATTGACTGGTAAAAGTGAAAAAGGATCCCCTTCTGTAGATGCATACCGTGCTGAACTGACAAATAAAGTTCGCAATCAGAAAAAAGCAGAACAGATCGTAAGTAAGTTGGGCGACCTATCTGGTACACTGGATGCTATTGCACAGAAATATGGTGCACAAGCTCAGGTATTGACAGGCACAGATATTACCATGGGTTCTAATTCTTTACCAAGTGTAGGTATGGAACCAGCTGCTTTGGGTAAAGCCTTTGGTTTAAAAGTAGGTCAGAAAAGTAAGGCAATCAAAGGAGAGAACGGCGTGATTGTAATGGAAGTTACGAAACAAACACCAGCGCCTCAGATTGCAGATTACACACAATATAAGACTCAACTGAAACAAAATAAGAGCTTCTCTGTCACCTATCTGGCTGGTGAAGCTATCAAAGAAGATGCAGATATCGAAGATTTGAGATATAAATTCTATTAATAGACTGTATTATCTGATATGATTTAAAACCTTGCTTCACCAGGAAGCAAGGTTTTTTTATTTTTATAGATATAGTTTAGAAATGTAGTTTATTAAAAAGCTAATGTTTAGTGAATGAATCATCGTATTTTTATGGTGAGTCAGATCTGTAAGGTCAGACAATGGTTAATCAAATTAGTATATATTCACGATGAGACGTTACCTTCTTCTTTGTATCAGTTTTTTATTTTCGATACCAACCTTGTTTGCCCAAAATGATAAGTCCTTATTGTGGGAGATATCAGGGAAAGGAATTACTAAGCCTTCTTATATATTTGGGACAATACATATAGTGTGTGCATCAGACCTGGTGATTACAGACAATCTTAAGACTGCCTTTAACAAGTCCGAGCAACTGTATCTGGAATTGGATATGGATGATCCGGATATGTTGCTTCAGATGATGCAACATATGACTATGAAAGAGGGCACTACGCTAAAATCGTTACTTTCTGATGCAGATTATACTATGGTATCTACCTTCTTTCAGAAGAAAACAGGTATGTCAATAGATATGCTCGGTGCTGCTAAGCCATTTTTTATTATGAATCTGATATTACCGTCTACTATGAACTGTCAGACAGCATCTTGGGAAACTTCTCTCCTATCACTGGCGCAGGAACGAAAAATTGAGACATACGGACTAGAGACTTTACAGGACCAATTGGCGGTTATTGATCAGATCTCCTATAAAGATCAGGCTTCAATGCTACTAGAGACTTTGAAGGATACTAGCCAGTCACAAAAAGAAAATCAAAAACTTATAAACCTTTATAAAGATCAGGATATAGATGGTATGCAAAAGGCTATCTCAACCGCTTCTCAGGCAACTTCCAGATATGAACGTATACTGCTAACAGACAGAAATAATCGGTGGATACCGCTTATTACCAAAATTGCTATAGAAAGGCCTACTTTTTTTGCTGTAGGTGCAGGCCATCTGGGAGGGAAAAAAGGCGTAATCCAACTATTGCGTAAAGCAGGGTATCAGGTAAAACCTGTAAAATTATAGTTAACTAGCTGCTAATTTTCTACTTAGTATGTGCAAATATCATTGAAAGTCAACACTTTTGTTTTTCATCACTTCAACCCTAACACCTATGAAATCAGTAAGTGCTTTTTTGACCTGTTCAGGTCTTTTCCTTTTATTACTATCAACCAATACAATTGCACAATCTGTGAAATTGACCAAGGTTTGGGAAACAGATACTACTGTCACTACACCTGAATCTGTGTTCTATGATAGTAAAACAAATACTATTTATGTATCCTGTATCAATGGAGGGCCTGCTCCAGAGAATTCAAAAAGTTTTATCGCCAAAGTAAGCCCTGATGGCAAAGTACTTCAACGAATCACAGAAGGGTTAAACTCTACCAAAGGATTGATTGTAAGTGGTAATAAGATCTATGTGACAGAGATATTTAAACTGGTAGAAATAGATCTGAAAACAGGCAAGGTTATCAAGAAATACGATGTACCAGAAGCAAAGTTCCTCAACGATGTAACTGCTGACGAAAGTGGAATGGTGTACTTTACAGATATGCGAAACAATCGTATCTGGATGTTGCACAATGGTATGATTATGAAAGTAAGCGAAGGGGGACCATTAAATAATCCAAATGGACTTTTATATGAGAAAGGAAAGCTGCTGGTGGGAAATGGAGATGGAAAGATTTTGGCATATGATATAAAGACCAAGCAGTATACTACTCTTGCAGAAGGGATGGGTGGAATAGATGGATTGGTATCTGATGGAAAGAAGGGGTACTTTGCTTCTGAATGGCGTGGTAAAATATGGCATGTGACACCTGATGGGAAAATTGAACTACTGCATGACACTGTAGATCAGAAAATAAATACAGCTGACATCGACTATATTCCTTCTAAAAAAACCTTACTGGTACCAACATTCTTTGTAAATAAAGTATTGGCATTTAAGGTTGATTAATTAACCAAACCCAATCCTGATACAAATAACCTCTTCCTTATGGAGAGGTTATTTTTTTATAGATGGACAATCTTTTGTATCAATAGGGTTTGTTATATAAAGATCGTATTTTTGAGAAAAATTCTTCCTTCTTCTCAACAAACTCCCATTCCAATCGAATGCAGCGTCCTTTCATAGTCGGTATTACAGGTGGTAGCGGTTCCGGCAAGACATATTTTCTGAATAGCTTATTAAAATCCTTTTCCTCAGAGGAGATTTGTTTAATTTCTCAGGATAACTATTACCGGCCATTGGAACAACAACAGCTGGACTCCAACGGTGTACAAAATTTTGATCTCCCTGAAGCCATCGATCATCAGCTATTTGGCTATCATGTGATGGGTTTGAGAGAGGGACGTACAATTCAGCAAAAGGAATATACTTTTAACAAAAAGGATATAGAACCTCAGATGCTGACTTTCCAGCCTGCTCCTATTATAGTGGTAGAAGGTTTGTTTGTGTTGTATTATCCTGAAGTGGCCAATCTACTGGATTTAAAGATCTTTATTGACGCCAAAGAACATATCAAACTAAAGCGTCGTATCTTTCGTGATAATACAGAAAGAGGATATGACCTCACGGATGTTTTGTATAGACTTGAGCACCACATTGTTCCTGCCTATGAAAAATACATTGCCCCTCTTAAGCACGAAGCAGATGTAATTATCCCAAACAATAGCCACTTTAAGACAGCTCTGGAAATGGTTATTCTGTTTTTGCAAAGTAAGGTTAAGTCCAGTATTTCAGTAAAGTAGTAATGATAAAAAAAGGCTCTCAATACAATGAGAGCCTTTTCTTTTATAAATAGGTCTGAAGTTTTAATAAGTCATGTTCCTCTAATATCACAGCTACTTTTTGGATAAATTCAAACGGGATATCTGCCTTTTCTGCAATGTCCAGTAATGAATGTTCACCATCTGAAAGGTTTAGTACCCAAAGCATAGCCATCTCATAGGATTTGGTATGATTATCACCACTAATAGCCCGATATAATCCCCGTTTTCCTAATTGTGGCTCACATTTTGGATTTTGGTTTACATATATACCATTTCCTTCCAGTATCCGAAGTATAGTTGTATAAAGTTGATAAGATTCCGTAAGGTTTTTGGGTTGTACCAGATCCAGATTGTCAGCTGAAGTATGATATTCAGGATATTGTCCATGAGGAGTGCGCATAAGGCAACCTACAGGCAAATTAAAACCTGGAGAGCAGTACTGACGTTCGTCATATCCATAAGGAAAGAAATCTATGATGTGGTAAGGCAGCTGAATATGTTTTAATGCATGCACAGCAGCTCTGTCAATCGTAGCATTACCACGGCGGGATTTCTTGTATGTGAACCTTCCGCTATCTCCCACCAATGTAGCTACCAAACCATGTTTGATCTTAAATGCTTGTTGTTCATTAAGACTCAACCAGGTGATAGAACCAATAGTACCAGGTATAAACAAAAATCTGTAAGAATATCTGCGAGGTTGTTCCTGAAGCCATTGAATCAGTTTAACTGCCAGTGAGATACCTGAAAGATTGTCATTTGCCAGTGATGGATGGCAGATGTGACAAGATATCAGGACTTCTTCGTCTGTATGGCCTGGCAGGAAACATTCTCCATATGTCAAACTTCCTGGTTCAAGAGTAGAGTCAATGCATACTTCGTAATCCCCATCTTCTAATGATTCTAATTGCCTGTGAGTCATACAGAAGCCCCAGTTCTCATTATAGTAGGAAGTCCGATAAGGTATCCAGTCTGGTTTGTCAGGTAATGAAAACAAATGAGGTTTTAGTTCTGCCAGTGATACCGTTTTATGAATGGGAGTACTATAGTTCAGTACATGAAGGTTATGGTCTTTGAAACTAAGAATAATATTTCCTTGAGGATCTTTGATCCATGCATCCTGAATATTCCATTCTTTAGGGACAGTCCAGTCAAATACAGGTGTTCCTGTCGGAACTTCTTTGATCTGAACGGGGATATATTCCTGTAAGATCTGTAATGTCTGACGAACACCATTTCCGGTGATGCTTCGGCAAATAGGATACAACCGGGTAACGATCTGATACATTTCGTCACCCGGTTGTATAACAGAAGGGTCTGCCATTGCTGGCAGACCTGTATTTATTTCAGTTATCATTATTTTTCTACTTCTTCCAGTTTTTGTGCTGACACATTATCCTGTACTGCTTTTTTAGGAGATATAACTTTTAAATCCGGGATACAGGTTACAAACTGTCCGCCCCAATCTCCAATATAGCTCAGTTGTTTGCTTATTTCATCCCGTAGGTTCCATGGCAGAATAACTACATAATCAGGCTTTTGTTCTTTGATTTTGTATTCATTCACAACTGGAATGTGACTGCCTGGCAAGTATTTGTTTTGTTTGTATGGTGAAGCATCTACAGCAAATTCAATTAACTCGGTACCTACTACTCCACAATAATTCAGGAATGTATTTCCTTTCGCAGCAGCTCCATATGCAGCGATTCTCTTTCCTTCTTTTTTCTTTTCGAGCAGAAATAACAGAAAATCGTATTTGATTTTAGAAACTTTGCTCTGGAAATCAGCATAAGATCCAATGTTTTTGAGACCAGCTGCTTCTTCTTTCTGTAACAGATTCTCTACATTAGGGGTTACCTGATGTTTCTGATTACCTGCATGTTTAGCAAAAATCCGTAAGGAGCCACCATGAGTAGAAATTTCCTGCACGTCAAACATCTCCAGGCCTTGTGCTTCAAAAATACGTTTTACAGATATGAAAGACAGATAGGAGAAGTGTTCATGGTAAATAGTATCAAACTGACATTCTTCGACCAGTTTTAACAGATGGGGAAATTCCATTGTAATAATACCGTCATCTGCTAAAAGCATCTTCATACCACTAACGAAGTCATTAATATCTGGTACGTGAGCCAGTACATTATTACCTATCAACAAATTGGCTTTTAATCCCAGTCTTACTGCCAGTTTCTTACTGAAATAATCCGTGATAGTAGATATTCCTTTTTTTACTGCTTCTGCAGCTGTATTCCGGGTAGGTTCGATACCTAATACAGATACATTTTTTTCTTTAAAATATTGAAGCAAATACCCATCATTTGAAGCAATCTCAACAACCATTGAATCCTCATTGATTCCAAAACGTTCCTGCATCATTTCAGTGTAACGTTTTGCATGTTCAAGCCAACTTTTGGAAAAAGAGGAATAATAAATATAGTCGTTGTTAAAGATTTCAGTTGCTTTTTTGTACTCATCAATCTGTACTAAAAAGCATTCATGACACACATAAAGCTTTAGCGGATAATAAACTTCTGGTTCATTCAATTCTTCATGTGAAAGAAAAGAGTTAGCTGGAGGACTGCTTACTAAGTCTACAAATTCATGCTTTAATTCTGTGTTACAATGGCGACAATGCATAGGCGTGTGTATCTGACTGGTTACTAATTAATTAAGTGGATTTTAATTGTTAAGAGATCCGGATATAGACAGTGGTTTGTAGCACAACAAATATGAAATTTAAAAATCAATTTTTCGTGAAGTCAGATCGCATAAGATGTAATAGTAGAATTATCTGACATCACTACAAGTGTAAGAAATAATTTAATTATTTGTTTTGAGGCTAGAATATCCAGATAGCAGACTCTCCAGATAAGAGGTTAGATCCTTGATCATAAATTAACTTGATGGTGATACAAGGTTACTAGAGCAATTCTGACGATACATTTTCAGATGTGATGAATATGTAATTTTTTGAATATACGAATTTAATAATTTCCATTCTACGAATATTAGTACAGGTAGCGGTAAAAAGGTAAACACCAATAAGTTAAAGAATGGTCATTCCTTCGATAGAAAGAAGTTTTAAGAAGATGAAAACGGTTTTATATCTGATAAAGAAAATATAACAATTTGTCTTCAGTGTCATTTTTATTGAAAAAAAGCAGAAAACAAACCTCATGCTTTTTTCTGCTTTTTTTCAATAAAAATCGTACATAGTTAAAGTAGTTAATGCATTCGATCTCCCCGGATCTCTAATGTTGAGATAATTTCAGCTTCTGCCTGTAGTAACTCTTCCCATCGTTGTTTAACAGTTTCTGCTGGCATATATTCTTTCGCCAAGTCTAAAAAAGTTCTATAGTGTCCAGCTTCAGAGACCATAAGTTCATAATAGAACTCTTTTAGTGATTCATCTGCAATATTTTCTGATAATAATCTGAAGCGTTCACAGCTACGCGCTTCTATTAATGCGCTAATGAGGAGTTTATCCATGAGTTGTTGTTCTATACGCCCACCTTTACGTTCCAGTTTACCCAAACGAACAGCATATTCATCTGATCTCTTATGTCCCAGATGATACCCTCTTTTTTTTAGTTCTGCCAAAACACGTTCAAAGTGATTCCATTCTTCTGCAACAATCTCTGTCATTGTATCTACAAGTTTTGTTCGCTCCGGAAACTGTACAATAAGAGAGATTCCATTCGATGCTGCTTTTTGTTCACAATAGGCATGATCTATTAGTATCTCGTCAATATTTTTTTCTGCAATATTGACCCATCGGGGATCTGTTGGAAGTTTTAATCCGAGCATGGTAATAAAATTGTAAGAACTTGTTTATAAATGTGTTTGTCTGTTTTTCTGCAAAGGTAAAATTTTTGTTTTTGGAGTTACTACTTAGACAAAATAATGGTCGTTATTTTTGGATTATAATTCGGATAAATAGAAATATATTTAAGTGATTCTATATTTTTACATTTAACCCACATACTTTCAATCCTATGCGTTATTATTTCTTGTTAGTTATTTTTATTAGTTCAATAACAGCCTATAGCCAGTCTGCTGATAAGCTTGGGATAGTTAAACACAATCATATTGGATTACATGTTAAAGATATTCAAGCCAGTACAAAGTTTTATCGTGAAACCCTCGGTCTACAACCTATCCCTGTTCCAGATGATTTAAAAGCTATCCGATCTTGGTTCAAATTAGGGGAGGATCAGCAAATACACTTATTGGCAGGACGTACAGAACCTGTGGTTAACGATCGGAATGGCGGTCACTTTGCAGTCTTCGTTGAAAATATTGATCAGGCGGAAGCATTTCTGAAAAAGAGAAATATATCTTACCATCCGCAAGTACGCTTTGATGGTGTAAAGCAGATTTATATTACAGATCCTGATGGGTATGTTATTGAACTTAATCAAATTAGCACCAAAAAGTGATATCTTTTCTCTTTTAACCTGATACCTATTATTACCTTTGCCTTATTCTTCTGCATGTTTAATCAGACATGTACTTGTTTTTCTATGACTAAAATTACTGAACATATCCAGCGGGCTAACGGGAAAACTCTGTTTTCCTTTGAAATAATTCCTCCCTTAAAAGGTGAAAGTATTCAACATCTTTTTGATGCAATAGAACCCCTAATGGAGTTTAAACCTCCTTTTATTGATGTAACTTATCATAGAGAAGAAGTTATTGATAAAAAACATAGTAATGGATTGATTGAGAAAGTTTCTATACGAAAACGTCCAGGTACAGTAGGTATATGTGCCAGAATTATGGAAAGATTTAAGGTAGATGCAGTTCCTCATATGATCTGTGGTGGTTTTACAAGAGATGAAACGGAGGATATGCTTGTGGATCTACACTATTTGGGAATAGATAACGTATTGGTGTTAAGAGGTGATCCTGAAAAATCAGCCGGAGTATTTAAACCCCGTGAAGGTGGACATGCCTATGCTTCCGAGTTATTGCAGCAAGTTATGCAAATGAATAAGGGCATTTTGCTACATCAGGAAACAGAATCTTATCCAACCAGCTTCTGTACTGGAATTGCAGGTTACCCTGAAAAACATTTTGAAGCTCCTAATCTGGAAACAGATTTCAAATACTTGAAAATGAAAGTTGATATGGGGGCTGAGTTTATTGTCACCCAGATGTTTTTTGATAATGCTAAATATATTGAGTTTGTAAAGAAATGTCGGCAGGCAGGAATACTAGTACCTATAATTCCAGGGTTGAAACCTCTGACTACAAAAAAACAATTAACCGTATTACCACGCATTTTCCATCTGGACTTACCTGACGATCTGGTAAAAGCAGTGGAAGAATGCAAAACAGATAAAGAGGTAAAGCTGGTAGGAATAGAATGGTGTATACAACAGTGTAAGGAACTTATTGCCTTTGGTGCACCTGTTATGCACTTTTATACAATGAGTAAATCTGATCCTGTAAAAGCAATTGCACAGGCAATTTTTTAATCCTGAATTATGGAAGTTCAAATCGCGCACACAGAAAAAGATTTTCTCAAATGTTGGGATGTGATACATGCCTTACGGCCTCACCTGACAAAAGAAGGATATCTGGAGTTGTTAAAAAAAATGACTCAAAGCGGATACAACCTTATCTTTATTGAAGATGGAGAAAAGGCTATGGCTGCACTGGGTTTTCGATATATGACTATGTTTTATGCAGGGACTATTATTTACATAGATGATCTCACAACATTGCCGGAAAGCAGAGGTAAAGGATATGCCAGTGTTTTATTGGACTATATCATTGAAAAAGCTAAAAATGAAGGATTGAATGGTGTTCATCTGGATTCCGGACATCAGCGATTTGATGCACACAGACTATATTTGAACAAAGGATTTCGGATTACCTGTCATCACTTTCAGCTTGATCTGCCAAAAAGATAAAATAAAGGATTGAAATACCTATAACTGTTGTTTCTGGTAATAAAACAGATTGCCTATGAAACTTATCGAATGTCCCCGGGATGCAATGCAAGGGTTTACAGCCTTTATTCCAACAGCTGTTAAAACTATCTATCTCAATAAATTATTGGGAGTTGGCTTTGATACACTGGATTTCGGGAGTTTTGTTTCTCCCAAAGCTATTCCTCAAATGGCTGACACTGCCGAGGTGTTAAAGGGCTTGGACCTAAGTGGTACTAATACCAAATTGTTGTCTATTGTGGCTAACAGAAGAGGTGCAGAACAAGCCACAGATTTTGATGAAATTACCTATATAGGTTATCCTTTATCTGTTTCAGAAATATTTCAACAACGTAATACCAATAAATCTATTATTGAGGCATTGGAAGAAATCACGCAAATTCAGAATCATATATCTGATAAGGGAAAGACATTGGTAGTGTATTTGTCAATGGCTTTTGGAAATCCCTATGATGAATTGTATCATCCGGATCGTGTGTCATTGTTAACAGAAAAGTTATCAGACCTTGGTATTACCATAGTGGCACCTTCTGATACTATCGGATCTTCTACTCCCGAAAGTATTATAGAGTTGTTTCAGCAACTATTACAAGATTTTCCTCATATTGAGTTTGGGGCACATCTGCACTCCACTCCTTCAACTGTTATTGCTAAAATAGAAGCTGCTTATCAGGCGGGATGTCGCCGTTTTGATGGTGCTATCAGAGGGTTTGGAGGTTGCCCTATGGCAAAAGACGAGTTGACAGGCAACCTCCCTACTGAACAAATTATTGGATATTTTGAACGTCAGTCAATAGATCCGAATATTAATAAATCAGCTTTTGAAGATGCTTGGCAATATGCTGCTCAGGTATTTGCCTTGCATTAAGTTACTTTCTAAAAAATGCACTGATTAGTTAGCTTTACTAGCTGGAGATATTATTTCTCCGACAGATTGGGTATTTGTATACGTAATACCCAGAAAGGCAGCCAGCGTTTTTGCAATCTGGTTTTGAAAATATTGCCCTTCTGCTTTCATTTCGCCCTGATTGGGTGTATCCGGTCCAATTACGGCCATCCAGATCTGATCTGCATGTGATACTTTATCTCCATGATCTTTCCATAACGCCTTGGGTTCATCTCCTCTGCCATGATCTGTTGTAATAATAAAAGTTGTCTTGTCTTTATATTGTGGCTGTGATTGAACAAAAGTCCATAAGTCTCCAATAAAGCCATCAACCATATAGGCGGTTTTTAGATAGGTATCGTACTTTCCAGCATGCGCATAGTCATCAGTTTCATCAAATGATAAGAAAAACACTTTGGGTTTGTTCTTTTTGATATATTCTTTAGCTAGAAAATAAGTCATCCAGTCCAGGCGGGTTGTACCCCAGGGGCTAGGTATTTGTTTTTGCATATCATTCAATAATTCTTCCTGTGCAGATAGTTGCCCTGTTACCTGCTCATAACCTGAGTTGACAGGAATACGGCTTCGGGATTCATTGATGATGAATGGAAATACATCCCATGTTGTATAAGCTGCCACTTTTCCGGTAAATCCTTTTTGCTGATTTATAAATTCAAGAACAGTCTGATTGGGGTTAGGTACCTTATCATTAGAGTTAATATGGGTATCAACAAAGCCTGTTAATGTTTCGCTATAACCAGGATACGAAAACCAGAACGGATTTTTTACATTAACTTTATTTCCATATTGTCGATTTCCATATAATTGTCCTTGTTTGCCTATTGTAGTCCATAAAAAAGGAAATAGTACTTCTCGTCGTTGTTGTACTGTTTCTTTCCAGAACTGAGGTTTGATATCTTCCGGACTAGGTGTAAAGGCAACATCATTGATCAAAGCTGAATCTGCTCCTCTGAATACTTCCTGCCAACGTAAGCCATCTGTCATAATGAGAAATACATTTTCCGTTTTGTTTTGGGCAGTAATAGAGTTCACACATAAAATTGTGAATAGAATGATCAGTATAGGTTTGGGCATGAGTAATAGTGGTTTGATTGTTAGAAAATAAACACAATGGAAGCATTTACTGGAATCAAAAGTAGAGGAAACATATTTCCAGCTGATTAATAAAGTATTATCTCTGAGTGAAATTTAAAATTTTTATTAGATTGCTGATTAACAGGGAAATATAAAAAAAGAATAGAGGAAATATGTCAGGTGGTACAAAGGAAATACAATGTGAATGAAACGGATTCTAATCTTTCGGGTATAAGGACAAGAGTTGATTCATAAAATACTATTATTTTGCAGCCATAAAAACCAATTGCCAAATCTATTGAAACCAGACATTCCTTCAAGTCCAGTTATTACCGTTATTGGAGGCGGTAGTTGGGCGACAGCTATTGTTAAAATTTTATGTGAGAATGATGTTCATATACGTTGGTGGCTGCGCAACATAGAGGATGTTGAGTACATTCGTAAATTTGGTCATAATCCCAACTATCTGAGTGACGTTCAGATTAATCGCCGGAAAGTTCGTACCTTTCATCAGTTGCCTAAAGCACTGGAAGATGCAACACATGTGATTCTGGCTGTTCCTGCTGCTTTTATTCAGGACGCTATGAAAGAGGTACGTCCTGAAGATTTACAGGGAAAAGTAATCATATCTGCCATCAAGGGTTTAATCCCCAACGAAAATATACTAATTACAGATTGGGTAGAGAGTGCTTTCTCTGTTCCAAAGGACCAGATTTGTGTGATTGCAGGGCCATGTCATGCTGAAGAAGTTGCTTTAGAGAAACAATCCTATCTGACCATTGCTTCAACAGATGTAATACAGGCTGCTCACTTTGCAAAGATGATGAGTTGCCGATTCCTTCAGGCTCATGCCATAAAAGATATTTATGGAGTAGAATACTGCGCTGTAATGAAAAATGTTATTGCACTGGCATGTGGTATAGCTCATGGCTTAAATTATGGAGATAATTTTCAGGCAGTGTTAGTTTCTAACTCTATGCAGGAAATCCAGCGGTTCGTGGATGCAATTAACCCTATGCAAAGGGATCTGATGGCTTCTGCCTATCTGGGCGATTTACTGGTGACAGCATACTCTCAGTTTAGCCGGAATCGTACATTCGGAAATATGATTGGACGGGGTTATAGTGTTAAATCAGCTCAGGTAGAAATGAATATGATTGCAGAGGGATATTATGCTATTAAAAGCATTTTTGCTATTAACAAACAATATCAGGTTAATATGCCTATCTCTAAAGCAGTGTATCGGATTCTTTATGAGAAGGCTTCTCCTGCATCTGAAATTCAGAAATTAAAGGCACAATTAAGATAATTTACAACAGGTAAGTTGATTTTTAAAACCAGATAATACGAATAGAATGTCGGAGCTGACGATAGACATGCTGTTATATGCCTATGCACGTGGAATTTTTCCAATGGCAGATGACCGCAATGGTGAAATTCATTGGTATTCGGCAGATCCTCGGGCTATTATTCCTCTGGAAACATACCGTCCACAACGATCCCTGCGACCTATATTAAATAAAAATATATTTGAAATCCGGATTAACACTTGTTTTGAAGAAGTTATGCGGTATTGTGCTGCTCCACGGGTTTCAGATGCTAATACATGGATCTCTGAACAAATGATACAGGTATACACACAACTGCATAAAAATGGATATGCACATAGTGTTGAGGCCTGGTATGATGGACAGTTGGCAGGAGGATTATATGGTGTGGCTTTAGGAGGGGCTTTTTTCGGAGAATCTATGTTTACTTTACGTTCCAATGCGTCAAAAGTAGCATTCCATTATCTGGTACAGCATCTGATCAAACAAGGTTTTGTACTATTGGATACTCAGTTTATCAATGATAATGTATTGCGATATGGTGCTGTGGAAATTCCTGCTACAGAGTACCATCAACAATTGGAAATTGCACTGGCACAATCTGTTTCATTTGTATAAATAGTCCCATTTTGTAAAGACTTCATTGCTGATAGCTTTTCGCCAAAATAGATGGCTATAGAGTGTTGATTTCCTTCTACCACAGAGTCACAAGGAATAATTCCTGTACACAATATTGCAGGATAAGTATTTGATACTTATATCTGACGACATGAAGATTTACTTTTTTGTTTAAGAAGTACATTTTGTATGCTTTCTGGTAAAAACTAACATACTTTTTATTGCCCATCTTTTTCTAGTTAACATCAGGGTAAGAAAAGATGGAGAAAATTTGCGAAATTCAAATGACCACATTCTCAATAATGCCCATAAATTAGCATAAATCCATTATTCTGTCCGATCATTTTGATAACAGGCAGATGATAGTGTTTTGAGTGTATATGCAAGGGTAGTCTGACAAAAATTAAGGATTGTAGTCTGATAACTAATACAATAGATATATGCTAACTGTCTGATGTATAGAGGGTCGCTATAATTACAAAATAGGTTTAAAATTATTAAATTACTTACAGCGTCAAGTGATACACAAATTCATACGGCTTGTGGTATTTATCTGGTTGGGCGCTGGGCTTTTATTTTCACTAAAGGCTCAGGAATATGCCTTGCGTGGTGTAGTGATGGATGACGCATATATTCCTGTTGGTGGTGTACAAGTTTCAATTAATGGTTCTTATACTGTGGTAAGTACACCAAAAGAAGGACGGTTTCAGGTAAATTTAAAATCCCCTCCCACAAATGGAGAGCTTGAAATTGTTGTTACAGCTACTGGATATAAACTTAAATCAAAAGACTTTAATTATTATCAGAAGGAGATAGAGCTAATCATCCAACCTATATATAAAACTTTAGGTGGATGGGTTCGGACTCCTGACAAATCTCCTGTCAGTAATGCTTTAGTCCGATTCAGGAATAGTACTCTTGAACGAAATGCAACAACAGACACTGATGGCTTCTTTAAATTGCAACTTCCCAGTGAGGCACAGGTTACCATTTCAGATTTTGCTGTAGAGGCCTATAAGGTAGATGATGGCAATGTGGAGTTAAGAAAGGTAAAAAATGACAATCTGAAATTTATACAAGAAAACACATTTGTCTTCCTGACTGTATCAGCAGATGACCAGATAGTAGAATTAGCATCTTTACAAGATAAAAATACTACAAATACACTACCTGCAAGTGAGAGTCCTACAAACTATGCCAGTGTTCAAAAAGCTTCTTCCCCTCAGGAACCTTTTAAAATAACAAAAGATAATAAGAACCTTAAGGCTTTGATCAAATTGATTGGTGAGAAGCGGGGTGATAAGGCTATTACCGGAAATCATTCACAGGTAATAGGCAAAGAGATTGAAACTATAAGTAAAGAACTAAGTCGATTACAAAGTGAAGTAACTAGAGCAGCAAATGATCAGGAACGTACTCTTGCAGAAGAAGCTTTTACAGCCTATATCAATGATGAATATATTAACAGTTTTATTGAATCACTCCGAAAGATTGATCCTAATAATCCACTGGTCATTCTCCTGGAGAAATATAAACGGGATAATCAGGATATTCTGGATGCAAAGAATGAAGCAGATCGTCAGTTAAGTATTATTACAAGCCAGTTTCGTGCAAGTAAATTTGTTGTAGTCCTCTTGTTGTTGTTGGTTGGTATTGCTGTATTTTTTGCGTTAAGTAATAATAAGAAGAAAAAGAAGTTACAGGAAGCTTCACAGACATTGGAAGAAGAGCGCCGTCGTCTGGAAGTAGTGAATGAAGAGCTCAAAACACTTATGGGAATAGTTGCCCATGATCTGAAAGCTCCCTTGAACAAAGTAGTGGGACTAACTCAATTACTACCATTGGTAGGCTCTCTTAATGAGGAGCAGACAAAATGTATGCATATGATAAATCAGGTTGCTTTTGATGGTAGACAGTTCATTGAGAACTTATTAGACCTGAAAGCTATTGAAGAACAAAGCAGACGTTTAAAGATAGAACCCCTGGAAGTTATGCAGTGGTTCTCTCGCTCTATAATTGGTTATGAGCAAACTGCAAAGAAGAAAAATATTGAACTAAGACTAGAAAGCAATACCAGTGAAGGCTATGTATCAGTAGATAAGTCTGCATTTGGGCAGATCGTAGATAATCTAGTGTCTAATGCCATTAAATTTTCCCCTGCAGATAAAAATGTCCTGATAAGTGTTGAGGTAGGATATTCATTAGTGTCTATTGCTGTAAAAGATGAGGGGCCAGGAATCTCAGAAGAAGATCAACAAAAGATGTTTCGGAAGTTTCAGCGTCTTTCTGCCCGTCCAACAGCAGGAGAACATTCCAGTGGTCTGGGACTTTCTATTGTAAAAAGGCTTGTTGAGCATATGAATGGTGAGATACATCTGGATAGCAGGTTAGGTGAAGGTAGTACCTTTACTGTCTATTTTCACAAATATGTATTGGAGGCAATTGAGGAAGAGGAGCCAGTGAATCAATAAAATATTTGATTGAAATATGTATCGGCTTGTAATTTCCTTTATAAGCTGATACTTTTGGCTATCATCTCTATCAATGCGATTTTGTCAGAATTTCTGAATAATCTTGAAAGGCACTTACAGAAAACCATTTTAGTATGCCTGGTTTTCACTGGTTTGGGGGTTTCCTCTCTTGCTCAAACTAGTAGTCATTCTGATTCTACATTTTCTTTTTCGGAAGTAAATAAAAAGCGTTTACGAACTTTGGTGATTGGAGGGAGCACCACTTATGCCGCAACTTTAACAGGTTTAAATTTCCTTTGGTATGCAGATGAGCCACGTAGTTCTTTTCATTTTTTTGACGATAACTCTGAGTGGCAACAGGTTGACAAGGTAGGACATTTTTATACGGCTTATCATATCAGCAGAATAGGTGTACAGGCTTTTCAGTGGACAGGCATGCCACGTCGCAAATCTATCTGGTGGGGTGGTTTAATGGGAATTATCTTTCAGACTCCTATTGAGGTCCTGGATGGTTTTTCCGCTGCCTATGGCGCATCTTGGGGAGACCTGACAGCTAATACTGTTGGCTCTGGTTTACTCTTAGGACAATTATTGCTGTGGGACGAAGAACGTATACATCCCAAGTTCTCATTTTATCCTACCTCATTAGCGAAGGTCCGTCCACATATACTAGGTGAAAACCTGATGCAACAATGGTTAAAGGATTATAATGGGCAAACATATTGGTTTGCATTTGATATAAAGCCTTGGTTAAAACAAGAGAGTAATTTTCCTGACTGGTTATGTATAAGTTTAGGATATGGTGCTCAGAATATGATTTCTGCAGACAATGTCCAGAGCAGGTTAGCAGGATACACACCTTACAGGCAATATTATCTATCATTGGATATTAATTTTACCAAGATTCATACAAAAAATCGTTTCCTGAAAAGTCTATTCTTTCTATTAAATAATGTGCATATTCCAGCACCTGCATTGGAATGGAATCCTGTTACTGGTTTTAAAGTACACCCTCTTTATTTTTGAGCAAGAACTTCTCCTCTATATAAATAGTTTACAAGAAAGAAATAGCTGGATAATATTCTAATTTGTTTTAATTATCCGGTTTTATAAAAAAAATAAAAGAAAACAGCAGTATAGTTTTATACTGCTGTTTGATAGCTGATTGAAAACTTGGGGATATTTTTCTCTTAAATGAATAAAATTTAATTTCCGTGAAACGTGTGAAACATCTATCTTTGTAAAGAAGATCACAAAACAAATATCACATAGAACTCTAGAGAAAAAAACGAATAGCAGAACGATTTAGTACGTGTGTGAGAACCGTACTAAAATTCGGGGAAAAGTGATCAATAATCTTTGGATTAAGGCTAAATGGTTAATTTTCAGCTATTTTGCGAATTGAACGGAAGGTTTTTACAGGTAAGGAAAAGCAAGATTTGTATTAACTTTTTAAAAAAGTAACATTTTTTTTATAAAAACAACATGGGATACTGATGTTATTTGATATTCAGTAGGTTACTTATGTTATAATTCAAAGCCTGTAAGTAAGCCAAATCATATATATGGGTAAAATCATAGCCATTGCCAATCAAAAAGGCGGCGTAGGGAAGACAACTACCGCTATTAATCTTGCTGCCAGTATGGCTGCATTGGAATACAAGACATTAATTGTAGATGCTGATCCTCAAGCTAACTCTACCTCTGGTCTGGGTTTTAATCCAAAGGAAATAGAATTCAGTATTTATGAGTGTATGGTTGAAGGGATCAACACCCGTGATGTGATTATTCATACGGATATATCATACCTTGATCTTCTCCCCTCTCATATTGATCTGGTTGGGGCAGAAGTGGAGATGATTAATCTAAAAAATCGGGAAGATAAGATGAAAGAGTCATTACGGGATGTAAAAAACGATTATGATTTTATTATTCTGGACTGCTCGCCTTCACTGGGTCTAATCACCATAAACAGTCTTACCGCATCAGATTCTGTCATTATCCCAGTACAATGTGAATATTTTGCATTGGAAGGATTAGGAAAACTGTTGAATACAATCAAGATTATTCAATCAAGATTAAATACCAGTCTGGAAATAGAAGGTATTCTGCTGACCATGTATGATCTGAGGGTTAGATTGTCGAATCAGGTTGTGGATGAAGTAAATGCACATTTTCAACAGATGGTATTTAGTACAATTATTCCACGAAATATCCGTCTTAGTGAGTCTCCAAGTTTTGGTGTACCAGCTATTGCGCATGATGCGGAAAGTAAAGGGGCTATCAGCTACCTGAATCTTGCACGAGAGATCCTGGCTAAAAATGGAATGATTCATTCTGAATAAGAGTGACTTGTATTGTATTCAGAACTACGTTTACTGTTTGAAACGTGTAGATCCTGGATATAGAAAGAACCAGATAAAAAATCCTGACAATCAAATATGGAATTAAATATAAAAGAGACAGACAATATGGAGACGGCTAAAAATTTGAAACGTAGAAATGCATTGGGTAGAGGCCTTGGAGCCTTACTTCAACAAACTGAGCCCATTAATGAAACGGAACTGACTCAAGTTCCATCTATAAATTCTGTTTCTGACATCGATGTTGATACTATAGAAACTAACCCGTTTCAGCCACGTACTTCGTTTGATCGTGATGCGTTGAATGAACTGGCTGAATCTATTAGAGTTCAGGGAATTATTCAGCCTATTACTGTACGGCAACTAGATAGGGATCACTATCAGCTGATTTCAGGTGAGAGGCGTTTACAGGCTTCTAAGTTAGCTGGCCTTAAGGAAATACCTGCCTATGTGCGTACTGCCAATGACCAGCAGATGCTGGAAATGGCATTGATTGAAAATATTCAGCGTGAGAACCTGAATGCAATGGAGATTGCTCTGAGTTATCAGCGTCTGATTTCTGAATGTAGTCTGAAACAGGAAGAACTAGGTGAAAGAGTTGGGAAGAATCGGGCTACTGTAAATAACTATCTGCGCTTATTGAAATTACCTCCTGATATTCAGGCTGCATTACGTGATAATCGACTCTCAATGGGACATGCCCGTGCCATTATTAATGTTGAGAATATTGAGGCTCAATTAGCTATATTCCATAAGATTATTGAAGAAGATTTATCTGTTCGTGCAGTTGAAAATATGGTTCGTAATCTGGCAGAAGAATCCGGACAGAAAAAGAAAAAAGAACGGAAGCCTCTACGAATGGAATACACACAACTGCAGTATAAACTATCTTCTTTCTTAAGTACAAAAGTTACCTTGAAGAGTAACGATAAGAATCAGGGTGAAATCCGGATTCCTTTTGTGTCAGAAGATGATCTGAACCGTATTCTGGAAATATTGTCATTAAGTTAATAGTATATTTGAACCAACTGTATGCTGGCCTGATTTTTGATAAAATGATAAACCCGCAAAGCAACTTCTTGCGGGTTTATCATTTTAGTCTCTATTGCTCCAAGGTTTATTATCTGCTAAGCAGAATGTTGTAATATCACATGTATGATTGATCAAATAGAACTGAAAATAGTATTCAAATCTGTTGTAGTATTTGTGTTATGTCTATTTAGTACTTTTACTGCTATAGGTCAGACAGATACTACTAAAGTTGGCCCTGAAAAAGCTCGTGTGGTTAATGCTGCCAAGGATACCTTGCTAATTGAAGGTGTTAATCCTCATTCTCCCCGCCGTGCTACAATGTTGGCTGCTATATTACCCAGTGCCGGGCAGATTTATAATAAGAAATACTGGAAGGTACCTTTAGTATATGTTGGTTTTGGGATTATTGGTTATTTCATTTATGATAACAATCGGACCTACCAGAATTTTTTACAGGCGTGGACTGCCAAGTATAACGGAGGCAGCAACGATGGACCATTCATTTTAGCTAAATTTTATCCGGAACTTTCAGCTCAGCAATTAGAAAGACTAAATGATGTAACTGTACTGAAACGAAATAAAGATCTTTTTCGCAGATACCTTGAACTCAGCATTTTGTCTGCTGCTGCCTTCTATGCATTACAAATTATAGATGCCAATGTAGATGCTCACCTGAAAGGGTTTGACTGGAATAATCATAGCATTAGCCTGCGTTTTGAACCCATTATTGAGAATAATTATGCTGGTTTGGGCTTTCGTCTTCGCTGGTAGATGTTCTAATATATTCTTTAGTATAGTTTTCCTACACCTCCGGATATTTCACTGACATAACATCATTCAGAACAGAAAGATGTTATTTTTGTGCCTTAGTTGATTTCCGATACCTTTTTTCATTCTAACCTGCATTTTCATGAATATCCTTATTCTTGGTTACGGTAAAATGGGCAAAATGATTGAACAGATTGCCCTATCACGTGGTCACCAGATTAAACATAAAATCAGTGCTGACAATATCCATGAATTGAATCAAATAGATCCTAAAGAAATAGATGTTGCCATTGAGTTCAGTGAACCTGGTGCTGTTATTTCTAATCTGTATTTTTGTTTTGACCATCATATTCCAGTAGTGTCAGGTACTACAGGCTGGCTTGATAAACGGTCAGAAGTAGAAACACATTGTATGCAGAAGAATGGCGCATTTTTTTATGCGTCTAATTATAGCCTGGGTGTGAATATATTTTTTCACATAAATAAAGTGTTGGCAAAACTAATGAATCGCTATCCTGATTATGATGTGGTTATGGAAGAAACTCATCATACAGAAAAGAAAGATGCACCTAGCGGAACTGCACTTACATTGGCGGGAGATATTCTGGATGAGGTTGTACGAAAAAATAACTGGGTAAACCATGGGGGAAAAAATGCATCAGAATTACCCATCATTTCTCACAGGATTCCAAATGTACCTGGTACTCATGTGATTCGTTATACTTCTCAGGTTGATGATATTGAAATCAAGCATACTGCACATAATCGGGAAGGGTTTGCATTGGGAGCAGTACTGGCAGCGGAATGGATTGTTGGAAAGCATGGGGTTTTTGGTATGGATGATATGCTGGAGTTTTAATAGTTATCAGAGCTCTCACATTGATCAGTTGCACTCAGAAAAATTGATGAATGTATAGTATAATCTATAGAACTCTATGCGGATTGCAAAATATATAAGCGTCGTTCTTGCAAGTATGTTTAAGTTTATAGGGGGACCGTTAAGCGGAGTCGCTTTAGGGTTGCATTGGACAGAAACATATCTGCTTACTGTAACAGGAATGATGATAAGTGTTATCCTGTTTACATTTTTGGGGAAGACACTAAAAGATAATTTTTTGAGTCGTTTTTATAAAAAACGACTCTTGTTTACCCCTCGTAATCGTAGATTGGTAAAAATATGGCGCAAATATGGAATGCTGGGAGTTGCTTTTCTGACTCCTATAATTCTAACTCCTATTGGGGGAACAATAGTCGCTTCTTCATTTGGAGAATCTAAATTCCGGATTTTTTTATATATGTTTCTCAGCGCATTGGCCTGGGGGGTAATATTAACACTGATTATTGATAAGCTTGGAGAAAAAGTATTGGGGTTTTTCTGAAGATTGAATTAAGCCCGGTTTCAAACCGGGTTTGTTTTTATCTGGAAATAATAGTTGCATGGCCAGCATCAAGAGACAAAATCTGAGTAACGCAAGATGGAATTTCCTCTTCATAATGAGTGACATATAGCAACGTCTTATTGAGCTGCAGGCAAATCTCATTAACCAGATCACGAAACTGTCTCATTCTGCTGGTATCCAATCCCTGACATGGCTCATCAAGAATAAGCAAAGGAGGATTCCTCACTAAGGCTCTTGCCAGTAATACTTCACGTTGTTCACCTGTTGATAGTTCATCCAGTTTCTTTTGTGAAAGATGGCTGATATTCAACAAGTGTATATAGTCATCTATCAGTAATTCTTGTTCAGGTGTGGGTGTCCGATAGAATCCATCTGTGTTGAAAAGCCCCGATACAATGGCTGTATACACTTTAGTTTGTTTGGGGAAATACAAATGAAACTCCGGAGACACAAAGCCAATACGTGATTTGATATCCCATATACTTTCTCCACTACCCCGCTTCCGATCAAACAGCAAGAGGTCATTAGCATATCCCTGAGGATTATCTGCATTGATCAGGCTCAGAAGTGTTGATTTTCCAGAGCCATTGGGCCCTAATACTGCCCAACGTTCTCCTCGTTTTACTTCCCAATCAATAGTATGTAATACTTTTTTATCATTGTAAGACACTGTAACATTCCTCATTTTAACAGCATAGTCAAAACTAGTATCTGTTTGCTGGGACAGTGCATGAATACGTGCATTAACCTGTATAGAGGGTGTTTCCTGATCTTCTATTGCAGACAAGGCTAGAGTATCTGTAATGCAGGTTGGTATTTCATTGGAGGTTGTAGTGATAATGATGGTTGTACCCGTTTCTGCAAGATGGTTTAATACAGAGTGAAGAATCTGCCGAGACCCAATATCCAGTCCGACAAAAGGCATATCAAGTAATATGGCCTTGGGTTGTTTTAGGAATGATCGGGTTAATAAAACACGTCTTGTTTCTCCATTGGAAAGAGTCATCAGTTTTCTGGGCAACAGATGACTGATTTTTAATATATCTGCAGCCTGATTTATTTCATTATCTGTGTACTTGGGAGGCCCCAGAGTTACAGATGCATCGTCAATCGTACCAATAGGCTTCATTTGATCTGCGAGAAATTCCCATACAGTAGGAGAGTTCTCAGAGTCATAGGCATAAAAGCGTTGCTGATAATATTGTGCTGCAGACTGAAGTATCCGATTACCAGAATAATCTTTAGTAACCAATTCCAGTGAATCCGCAATCCATTCATTATCCTTCAGAAAGTGATAGGTTGCTGCCCCTCCCATGAATGGTATTTTACCTGCCAAAGCCTCTAACAATGTGGTTTTTCCTGATCCGTTGGGGCCAACAATAGCCCAATGCTGACCTTTATGAATATCCCAGTTAAAGTGTTGAAAAACGATTTTTTCAAATTTTCGGACAGAAATGTTCTGAAGAGTGATGAATGGTTGCAAGTGGCTAAAATTTAGATAGAAGGATTAGGATTAATTCATATCCTATGCAAGAAGGACATAGTTCCTTCTTGTTTTGGGAAGATACTTAAGTAGAAGATTATAAGATTGAAAACTAAACCGTGACGACGTGTTGTTCTCGGGTATGCGTTCTCAGGCTTGGGTCAAGGATTTGTATAAATTTCTGTGTCAGGTGCTCTCTGGAAAACTGAGTCTCTGCCAGCCGACGGGCATTGTATTGGGCTTGTTCCAATGCCTCTGGATCTGCCATATAGTATGAAACCTTGGTCAGCAGTTCTTCTGGTTTAGTAGGGTTTGCATAAAATCCGCATCCGTATTCTTCAATCAGTTGGGCTATCCAGCCGGATGTATTGGTAATGCATAACTTTCCAGCTGCTAAGCTATCAAAAAATTTATTAGGGCTACTGGTCTCCAGTACAGGGTAAGAAGCAAAAGATACATAAACCGCATCTGTTATATTGATAATCTCACGCAACTGATACTTACTAACATGAGGGATAAACAGGATATTTGTTAACTGATACTGTTTCGCCAGTTTCTGTACTTCTGCTAATTGATTTCCACGCCCTACAATCAGAAAACGTAATGCTTGGTTATTGGCTTCCTGCGCTGTTTTGGCAACCTCAATCAGGCTTTGTAGATTATTCACTTGCCCAATAGCACCAAAATAGGTAACTACAAACTTATGGGTAGTATCGTATTTATCTGTCAAATATGTTTTCTTGGCTTCTTTTTGAAAGAAGTCACAATCTGATATGTTAGGTAGCAGATGAATCGTTTTGTAGGGGACGCATTGCTGAATATGTGAGGCTATTCCAGGAGAAAGAGCAATAATAGATGTTGCTTCTTCATAGATCCTTTGCTCAAGCCGGGATAGAAACTTTTGTAACCAGCGATTTTTGATTATGCCTAGCTGAATAGGAGCTAGAGGCCACAAGTCCCGTACCTCAAAATGATATGGAATATTTCTCTGCCATTTCAGCAGAAGTGCTGTAATACCTACAGTTAATGGTGTAGACGATACATAACAGGAATCAATATTCTTAATCTTTCGGGTTAGTTGATAGGCCTGGAACATAAAAGAAAGAAAAGACCAGATTCTGTCAAAAAAGCCCATATGATTGTCATAGGAAACAGGCAGATAATGGATTTTTATACCTTCTATAGTAGTAAAGAGATAGTCCTTGTTATTGTGAGAAGTAATTAATTCTACATCAAATCCATTATCAACTAAGGATTTAGCAAGGTAATATGATCTGGAGGACCCCCCGTCTGAATACGTTTTGAAATATTGATGAATATAAACAATCTTCACTAGAAAAGCTGGAAATTGATGGTGAAACAAAAGGCAACATATGAACATACTGGGTTTTTCAACAGTTCGCTTCCTGCTTGCCTGCTCCCGAATGGTTGTTGATGTTTTGTTTGAAAGGTCTTTTTTTAGAAAAGTTATATAAAGCAATTTTACAATTTTTTTTCTCAAAAAGAAGATATATACAAAATCATTTCACTTTAGTGAACAGACAATCCTAAAAATTGAGTTCCAACCAAGTTGCAAGTAATGAAAGTCCCCACAATTCTGAGGTATAATCAGCTGACCCTGTGATATGATTCTTTTTAAGCTGTTGTACCCAGGCATAATCTACAATCTCATAAATCAATGAATCAGAATTTTGTAAAGACCTGAATATGTTATCCGAAACAGGCTTCCGCAACCAATGGCCTAACGGCATTCCAAATCCTTCTTTACGTCGTTTATTATAGGCTGTACCTTGTTTTCGAGAAAGGATGTCTTTCAATAGCCACTTCTTTCCATATTTCAACAGATCTGTAGCTGAAATGTTTTGTGCCTGTTCTACTACTGTATTATCCAGATAGGGAACTCTGGCTTCAATTCCATGTTGCATAGTCATCCGATCTGTAATGGTTAATACATCTGATATCAGATAATGTGACTGGTCAAAGTGTAAAGCTGTAGCAAGAGAGTTTTCTAGTGACTGTTGTTGGCTTGTGGTAGTGAAAAGTTCTTCCTGAATACGGGATGAAAGCTCCTTATGCCAAGAAAAAGAAGTAGCTCCACTAGTAAAACGAATGTACGTTTGTTCTGGTGAAGGGTGTAACTGCTGCAGAGCTTTTTCCCATAGACGACCGTAATGAGTCTTAGAAAATTTATGGTGTGGAATATGATTCAATAAAGGGATGCCCTTTCTTATAAAGGATGGTGTTCTCAGGTATTGGTAATAAGCCCAATGTCGATTATAGCCTGCAAATAGTTCGTCTGCTCCTGCTCCGGACAAGATGATCTTAACATATTTGCAGGCTTCCTGAGATAATAGATAGGTAAGCCATGCTGCTCCATCTGCAACAGGTTGATCGATAGTCCTTACCCACTCAGAAAACTGATCGAGTAATTGACTATCAACAACAACTTCATGCATATCTGCTTTATATTGCCTGGCTGCCTGTTGCGCGAAATACTGATCCTGAGTCGCATAAGGTTTATCAGAATCTGTATATCCAATAGTAAACACAGGGAAGTTCTTTATACCTTTGGCATACAAGCTAGCTAGCAATAAAGTAGAATCTACACCGCCACTCAAAAACAAGCCCGCTGGTACATCTGCTGTACTATATTGATAGATAGTTTCTTCTAATGCCTGTGCTATGTTGTTTCGCGCTTCTTCTTTATGTAGTATTTTACTTGTCGACCTTTGAGGAATTGACAGATGGCTGATTGTATGTAACTCAGAACTGTAACTAGTTTGACAAATTCTGCCAGGCTCGACTTCAAAAATATTTTTATAAAATGTTTGAGGACGACAGGGAAACTTGAACGAAAGATAATGCTGTATCTGATTGAGGTTGGGATTTTTGGGAACTAATCCAGTTGCCAGTATTCCTTTGATCTCTGAAGAAATAATTAGAAATGCGTCGTTTTCAAACCAGTAAAGAGGTTTTATCCCCCATCGATCTCTGGCTATGATAAGGGTTTCAGTAAATTTATCATAAAGAGCTACAGCAAACATTCCATTCAATTCTGAGAAAATGGAATGACCATATCTGACTAATAGCTGTAATAGGGTTTCTGTGTCAGACAGAGTAGCAAATTCAGTGTCTGACAGTTTAGTCTGACGTAATGGAACATGGTTATATATAGCCCCATTAAATACGAGTGTAAATTGCCCATCTGCCGTACTCATTGGTTGATTGGCAATATCCCGAAGATCGCTGATTTTGAGTCGGTTATTCGCCATCCAGACTGTCTGACGAGATGATATAATCTGAGTCCAGACCTGAGCGTCAGGACCACGATAATAGGTTGCCGAAAGCATTTGCTGAATGGGTTTTTCATTCAGTTGATTTTGCTTATCAATAATTATGTGAATGCCACACATGTATCTGAAAAAGAGGAAAAATGAGGATTTTATTGCAAAAGAGATACAAATAGAAATGGCCAGGAGGCATAAATACACATAATTCTGGAGAATTTATTACTTATTTGATACAATTAGCCAAAGCGCATATTTTGTTGCAAAGGACAGGCGTAATTTTTAGGTGGCTATTCACCTTTTTATGTCACTACACTATCAAATTCCCTTTCTTTTATTGGAGAAAAAGGACTTCTGAATATGCCTAAACCCTTTTTTAAGTACCCAGACCCGGTTTCCAAGCTATGAGTTGTGTCTGAGGAAACTTTTTCTGCTAATTACAGAAGTTGCCGTAAAGGTAATCATATATGCGTATATCCGACATTTGAAAGTACCCAAAAACTGCACCCTTCTTTGGGAAAATCGACAAAATACATCCTGAAAGTTACTCCCTTTTATACATAGCACTACTGCCTAAATACTTGGAACAGATGTAATTCCATTAAATTCGCAATAGCCAAAAAGGAAAAAAACTGTAGTTCTATCTGCATTACGAAAATAATAAGTCCTGTGTTACAATATCCGAACATAATTACAACACCCGACATTGAGATTACGGAACTTCGGAGGTTGACGGAGCTTCTCCGGCAGAAGTATAACTATGACTTCTCTAACTATGCGATGTCTTCCTTTAAAAGAAGAATCCAACGTGTGCTGGAGTTGTATCGTATTCCGACGATTGATGGTTTGATCAGGCGAGTCAATGACGAACCTGGATTTATTAAAGAATTTATCTCAGAAATCACAGTAAATGTGACGGAGATGTTTCGCGATCCTTCTTTCTGGAGAGAGGTTCGGGACAAGGTTATACCTAATATTCTCTTAAACAATAATCATGTGAGTATCTGGCATGCCGGATGTTCTTCTGGTGAAGAAGTTTTCTCTATGACTATTATGTTGAGAGAGATGGGGATTCTGGATCGTTGTAAAATTGTGGCAACAGATATAGATGCGGATATATTAGCTAAAGCAAAAGCTGGTGTGATTCCCATCAAAAACATGGAATTGAACCAGAAGAACTATATCCGTTTTCAGGGTGCTCATTCACTTGAGAAATACTATAAGGAAGAAGGGGGCAAGGCTATAATGGATAAAACATTGGTAGAAAATGTATCATGGAGAGAGCATAATCTGGTAGACTGTACGCCATTCTCCAAGTTTGATATCATACTTTGTCGTAACGTCATGATCTATTTTAACCAACAGTTGCAAAACCAGGTTTTAAAAATGTTTCATGAAAGTTTATTTAAATATGGTTATCTGATTATTGGTTCAAAAGAGTCTTTGATCTGGTGTGAGGTGGCAAATCGTTTCATTGTTGTCAATAATGAAGAGAAAGTTTACAAAAAAGTAAAAGATTAATCCGTTACCAATAATATTCTACAATGATCTGTTTGTAGATAAGGCTTTCTGAGGGTTGATTAGATGAATAGGATTGATAAGAAAGTTTTTAAAAGATTTTGCTTTGACAGGTAATACATAAAAGCAAAATGGCCGAATTATTAAACGCGAAAAAGTACGAAAGTGAATCCTGTTCAGAATACGAACCAATATAAAGCAATCGTCATTGGAGGATCAGCTGGTAGCTTTCAGGTTATCAATAAGATACTGAATGGTTTACCAACTGATTTCGAACTACCGATTATCATGTGTTTGCATAGGCTGAAACACGTACGA
Source organism: Xanthocytophaga flava (assembly GCF_030068545.1). Taxonomy (NCBI): domain Bacteria; kingdom Pseudomonadati; phylum Bacteroidota; class Cytophagia; order Cytophagales; family Rhodocytophagaceae; genus Xanthocytophaga; species Xanthocytophaga flava. The sequence goes on from NZ_JASJOR010000016.1 coordinate 84,550, forward strand.
CAGGGTTTTGTGGAGGCTCTGAATCTGAAAAGCAGTATTACTGTAGAAGAGCCCGATGACAAGGAGCCAATACGTAAAGGAAAGATATATCTGGCTCCTGCTAATTATCACATGTTAGTTGAACTTGGAAATTCATTTGCACTTTCTACAGATGAAATGGTAAATCACTCAAGACCATCCATAGATCTGACACTTGAAAGCGCAGCATATGTATATAAAAATAAGCTTATCGGAATTTTGTTGTCTGGTGCCAACAAAGATGGAGCTCTGGGAATGAAAAAGATTAAAGATTGGGGGGGATTGACCATTGTACAGGATCCGGCTGAATGTATGATAGATACTATGCCAACTTCTGCGATGAAGGTTACACAAATTGATCACGTATGGCCAGTGCAGAAGATCCTTCAGTTTTTACTTGAAGTGCACAAACAGAATAAAAAAATAAGTCCGTTAATGAGCAAATAATACAATAAACACATCTCAGACTAAAAAGATAAAACAGGGATAGAGCAATGAATAAAAGAAAATTATATACTATTCTTTCTATTGTAGCCATCGCTGGGTTGCTGGCAAGTATTGGCTATGTCTGGTATCAATATATATCTCTGACAGATAAAGCTCATACTTTGTCTGGAAAAGAGATTGCCACATCCTGGGTATCTATTAAGAATTTAATACAAGCCTTGGGTACATCTGTTGCCATTTGTAGTGGAGTTACACTTGTAACACTTGCCATATTGTTGTTGAGCAGAAATAATGGAGAGGTGCAAGTTGTATATGTAAAGAAAAGTGAAGAGAAGCAATATGGACTTGATACAAGTGATGATGATCAGGCTGAAATGGGGAAAAATCACAATGCAAGTTCTATGGAAAGTATCCTTGCCGAGCAATCCCGTGATTTAAAACCTGTATTTGAAAAACTTCTCTCCTCTGTATGTCGCGAACTGGAAGCCTCTCAGGCAATCATCTTTGTTGCCAAAAGATATGAGGGGAAACGTATTCTGGAATTATTTGCTACCTACGCGTATCATATTGCCGAGAGTAAAACTTTTCATTATGAATTTGGTGAAGGTCTGGCAGGGCAGGCTGCCAAGGAAGGAAAGCAGGTTGTTATTAAAAATATACCGGATGGATATGTAACTGTACTATCTGGTTTGGGAAAAGCTTCACCCGCAGAGTTATTGATTGCACCTGTAATTTATGATGAACAGGTTGTAGCTGTGGTCGAAATAGCATCCTTTAAGAGATTTACCCGTTCAGATGAAGCTCTGGTAACAGAAGTGACTCGTTTGATTAGTAATCGTATCAATAGTCAGTTCCTGGAAGAAGAAGTAATTTCTCTGGTTCCACAGGCAAGTCTGGTATAGCTATGCTAGTAAAAAGTAGAAAGTCAGAAGTTCAGCATATTCTTGAATCGAAATAAGTTACTAACAGGTATGTTTAAAAATATAAAAATCGGCACAAAAATTACCGCACTTGTCCTCTCAATTGTGGTACTTGCCTTAGCTACAACCATTATTGTAATAAGCCATCTGGGGGGTAAGTCTGTGCCCGCCGAGCAGATACAATATTATATGGTAGGCGTAAGCGTCATCATTCTGTTGCTGGCTCTGGTTATTACAGTTCTCTTTTCACGCTTTCTTACCCGTCCATTGATGACATTAAAAACAACGATGGGCCTTCTCGGACAAGGTGTATTACCTGAGAAAATTAAAAAGTCAAGTGAAGATGAATTTGGTGAGATGACTGAGACAATGAACCGTCTGGTAGAAGGCCTGCACAAAACGGCAGACTTTGCTCATAAAATTGGAGAAGGAGAATTTGAGGCTGAATTTAAGCCTATGAGCCAGGATGATATGTTAGGTGTGGCATTGCTGAATATGCGTGATAGCATTCAGGAGTCTGCCAAACGGGATGAAGAACGTAACTGGATTGTAACAGGTGTCGCTGAGATTGGAAATATTCTTCGTTCAACAAATGAGTTGGAAGAACTGAGTGATAAAGTAGTATCTTATCTGACAGGCAAAATAGGTGCTATTCAAGGTGCTCTGTATGTTGTAAATGATGAGGATGAAGGCAGATTTATGCTTGAAATGAAGGCAAGCTATGCCTATAACAAGAAAAAATATCTTAAAGCTCAGTTCCGGTTTGCTGAAGGTCTGGTAGGACAGGCTGCTGCCGAGCGGGATACTATTCTGCGAACAGAGATTCCAGATACGTATGTAACAGTTACTTCTGGATTGTTAGGTGATCGTAAGCCTAAGTGTTTACTGGTTGTTCCATTGATGACAGTGATCGGGAGTGAGAAGGTAGTGTATGGAGCATTGGAATTTGCCGGCTTTGAAAAATTTAGCTCTCGTAACGTTCAGTTTATAAATGAAGTAAGTGAAATCATTGCACGTACTGTATTCAATATCAAAGTAAACGAGAAAACCAGCCGATTGCTGGAAATGTCCCAGAGACAGTCTCAGGAACTTCAGGAACAACAGGAAATTCTGCAACAGAACGCAGAAGAGATGCAGGCAACACAGGAAGAACTGAAAAGAGCCAATACTGCGCTTGAATACCAGGTTGAACAAGTAGTACATGCACAAAAACGTTTGCAGAAGCTACTTGAGAATGCGGCAGAGGTAATTATGATCTATGAAAAAGACCGGACTATCCGATATGCCAGCCCTTCTGTAAACCGAATCTTGGGATATTCACAGGAAGAGTTGATTGGGGCAGACGATATGGCTCATGTGGATGAAGCAGGTAGAGAGTCTATTACAAAGATGTTTGAAGATTTGCTGGCAAACCCAGGTCAGAAATATACAGTTCAGTATAGTTACTATAGAAAGAATGGAGAGCAGATATGGCTGGAAGCAACAGGATCAAACTTATTGCATGACCCAGCAATCGAAGGTATTCTGATAAACTCTACGGATATTACAGAGAGACTTCGGGCAGAGAGAGAACAGCGTATGCGTAGCCAGATGCAGTCTCTATCTGAAAACTCTCCTGATTTGATCATTCGTTTCAATAAAGAAGGACGCATCTTCTATATCAATCCAATGATTGAAGTATATGCGGGGCAACGTAAAGAAACATTTGAACAAAAGAGCCTGGACGAACTCACTATCACTTCTTCTGTGGTTGATGCGTGGCGTTCTGTTCTGAATCAGGTGATAGAAACTCAGGAAAAGGTAAATACTGAAATTGATTTTCCTTCTACTGTGGGTACTCGGGTGATGGATATCAAAGCAATCCCGGAATTTAATGACCAGGGAACTGTAGAATCGGTGTTGTTTGTATTGGGTGATATTACAGAAAGAAAGATGACAGAGATGGAGATCTCTAATAAAAACAAGAAGATCTCAGAATCTATCAACTATGCGAAACGAATTCAGGGCGCTATTCTTCCTGCAAATCAACTTATTAAATCAGTATTTCCGGATGCATTTATCCTATATAAGCCAAGAGATGTCGTAAGTGGTGACTTCCCATGGTTTATGCAAAAAGGAGATGATCTGTATATCGCAGCTGTCGATTGTACGGGACACGGTGTACCAGGTGCCTTGATCTCACTGATTGGATACTTCCTATTGAATAACATAACTGAAAGTGGTGAAAATATTCTTCCTGGAGAGATTCTGGATCGTTTAGACCGCGGTGTAACAGCCACTCTGAAGCAGGACTCCAATGATGAAGGTTCGACACGTGATGGTATGGATATCGCATTGTGTAAAATCAATCTGAAAGAGAATGTATTACAATATGCTGGTGCTCACAGGCCATTGTACTTCTTACAGGCAGGAGGAGAATTGGTTGAAATAAAAGGAGATAAGTTCCCAATTGGCGGTGGCCAGTATAAAGACAGAACCAACTTTGTTACTACAACTATCCAGTTAAATTCAGGAGACTCTGCATTCTTCTGTTCAGATGGCTTCCCTGATCAGTTTGGTGGACCTGATAATCGCAAGTTCTCTCCAAAACGTATTCGTGATCTGATTACCGGTAACCCATCTGCGAGTATGAACCAGATGCATGCCATATTTGATCGGGAGTTTGAGGGATGGAGAGGTGATACCAAACAAACTGACGATGTACTTATGATAGGAATCAGATTTTAATAAATCCGTTTTTATATAAAAGAATAGTTTAACTCATAAATTTCAATTAGTAGATAAAGCAAATTTCGTATTCATCCAATATATCTTTTAAAACTATGAAGTATATCTATGACTTGCACCGAATTATGATCCAAGAGGACTTAATTTTAGTCTATGAAGGAGAATTCACGCAAGAGATTACCAAGTCGGTTCTGTCTATGACAGAGCGCAATATGGAGTCAATGGGAGAGGAGTCCAGTATCAAGCGTAAAGTGTTCAATGTAATGGTGGAGTGTTTGCAGAATATCTGTAAGCATGCTGAAGAAGCAATTGAGGATGCTCCCAATTCTGCTATTTTCATTGTTGGAAAGAGAGATGAAGAATACGTTATTACTTCAGGTAATCCGATTCGTAATGACAAAATTGCTCTCTTGTCTGCTAAACTAGATCAGATCAATGGTTTAGACAAAGAAGGTCTGAAGAACCTTTACAAAGAAATTATCCGGAATACAGAACTTTCGGAAAAAGGTGGTGCAGGCTTAGGTTTTGTGGATATGGCTCGGAAATCCGGTCAGAAGCTGGAGTATGATTTTCATCCGGTAACAGAAAAAACATCGTTCTTTTCATTACAAACTCGTGTTTCCCGCATGGCAGGCATGGAGGTGTAAACTGTTGAAAATATTCCTAAAACATAATTTGATCTATTAATCCTTTCAGAAAGAATTTAAAATCCTTTTACATATTATGGAAATCATCAATTTAGAAGGCGCAGAAGATACGCCAAAAATTATTCTTGATAAATCGAATGGTATTTTCGAAATATCTGGCCGTTCCCTTCCAGAAGATACTGCTGAATTCTATAGACCTATATTAGATTGGTTGTCTCGTTATGCACAGACACCAAATAGCAAAACTCAGTTTACATTCAAATTAGAGTATTTCAATACTGCTTCTTCTAAGCTTATCCTGGATATTCTGGCAAAGTTGGAGGCAATTCCTGGTACTACTGTTGAATGGTATTTCCATGAAGACGACGAAGATATGGAAGAAGCTGGAGGCGAGTTCTCTGAATTAGTAGAGGTGCCTTTCGATTTCAAAGCTTATTAATCTCATTAGACATACAGGAGTAGTCTCGACTACACAGGCTTAGACAATTCTGTTTTAAGTCTGACTGATAGTGATTTCTTGTTGAATGCAGTCACGTGTTGATTGCAAGCTGGTTTCGTCTTGCCTGAAAATAAGAAGAATCCAAATAGTTATGAAGCAGGTGGCTGTATTCAGAGAATGAAGCTTTACTAAAGAGATGCTGGCTTGTGGGATAAAGCTTTGTATCAGTACTGAAGAGATACTCCTGTTGTCATTCCAGTGCGAAAGTTTAATTATTTAGTTGCCAGCATTAATTTCTCAAAACGTAATTGAGAAACTGAAAAAATAGTTGATTATCAAATTGCTGTTTTCCAGTTTCTGAATTAAAAATTACAGCTATGAGTGAGGAAATACTTAAGGCATTGACCCAACTGTTTGCCATTATTACCAAACAGGATAGTGGGGCCACTGTCAAGGAACGTAATTATGTTATTCAGTTTTTCCGACAGGAACTGGATCTGGATTCAGTACAGGGGTATCTGGCCCTTTATGATGAGTTAGCCGGATATGGAGTAGAAGACACTAGCGGGTCTAGACTTACATCTGTAAAGGATTCTGTAAAGACATTGGCTATCTGTAAGAAAATCAACAAAACGTTGACTCAAAAGCAGAAAGTCATTGTATTGATCCGTCTATTGGAATTAGTAAATTCTGATAAAAACTTCACTCCTCAACGGATGAGCATTATTGATACGGTCTCAACCGTATTCAATATTGTTAAAGAAGAGTATTCACTAATTGAGAGTGTTGTACTGAAGGATAATCTATTGGACATTGTTTCAGATGTCAAATTGCTGGTAGCACGTGAAGACGCTTTACCATCTGAACATTCTCACTCAAAATATTTACATCTGGATCATTTCTCCGGCGAACTGTATTTTATCCATATCGCAAGTGTGGATATGTATTTCGTGAAATATGCCGGACATGAAGATTTGTTATTGAATGGACTACCTATCAAACCATTACAGATATATCTGTTTTCGCATGGTAGTACATTGAAACTGGCACATAGTTCTCCACTGTATTATAGTGATGTAGCAGGTATATTCCTGAATACAGCCAAAGCCAATAAACTTTCCTTTCACGCCAAAAATCTTGAATATCGCTTCTCTAGTGGAACTATTGGATTGCGTGATATCAATCTGGCAGCTGGTCCAGGCAATCTGATTGGCATTATGGGAGGTAGTGGTGCTGGTAAAACGACTCTGCTGAACGTATTGGCAGGAATTGAAACTCCTTCTAAAGGAGAAGTTCTGATCAATGGAATCAACATTCATGCACAGAAAGATCAGATTCAGGGTGTAATTGGGTATGTTGCCCAGGACGATCTGCTGATTGAAGAACTGACAGTGTATGAAAACTTATATTATAATGCAAAACTTTGCTTTGCTAACCTGAATGAAGAACAGCTTCACCAAGCTGTAATGAGTGTGTTGGCAAGTCTGGGGTTGGATCATATCAAAGACATAAAAGTAGGTAATGTTCTAAATAAAAAGATTAGTGGTGGACAACGAAAACGTCTGAACATTGCTTTGGAGTTGATTCGTGAACCGGCAGTCATGTTTGTGGATGAACCTACATCCGGATTATCATCCCGTGACTCGGAGAACGTAATTGACTTATTAAAAGAATTATCACTGAAGGGAAAGCTGATCTTTGTGGTTATCCACCAGCCTAGTTCAGACATTTACAAGATGTTTGACAAGCTGTTTTTGCTGGATACTGGAGGTTTTCCTATCTATTACGGCAACCCGGTAGAAGCAGTAACTTATTTCAAACGGGCTACAAATCAGGTAGATAGTGAACGTGGTCAGTGCCATACGTGTGGTAACGTAAACCCCGAACAGATATTTAATATCATCGAGGCTAAGGTGGTGGATGAATACGGAAGATACACCAGTAAACGTAAAGTCACACCGGCACAATGGAATGATAAATACCTGACAAACTTCAGGATGGACGAAGTTACTACCATAACGGAGTTGCCGCCAAAAGCGTTGAATCTTCCATCTCGCATCAAACAAGCTACCATCTTTACGATTCGGGATTTCTTGTCGAAAGTCAGCAATGTACAATACATGCTTATAAACCTGTTACAGGCTCCATTACTAGCATGTTTACTGGCTTTTGTGATTCGATATACAAATACTTCTGAGACAGCTGACTATTCTTACAGATATAATGATAATATACCTGCGTTCATTTTGATGAGTGTCTTGGTAGCCTTATTCATGGGTCTGACAGTAAGTGCTGAAGAGATTATACGTGACCGAAAAATTCAGAAACGAGAATCTTTCCTAAATCTGAGCCGTACCAGTTATCTAACGTCAAAAGTGTTGATTCTGTTTACATTATCTGCGATTCAGACGCTGACTTTTGTGGTTGTAGGACATTGGATACTGGATATTCAGGGCATGACATTTAGCTACTGGCTGATTCTGTTCACATTATCTTGTTTTGCCAATGTGCTCGGATTGAATATGTCTGCTTCTTTTGACTCTGCTGTAACAGTGTATATAACGATTCCGTTACTACTGATTCCACAGATGATATTTAGTGGTATTATTTTCAGCTTTGACAAACTAAATGAAGCAGTAAGCAGTAAAGACAAAGTACCTGTACTGGCAGATGTAATTGCTGCTCGTTGGGGTTTTGAAGCATTAGCAGTAGATCAGTTTAAAAATAATGCCTATCAGGAATCTTTCTATGATCTGGAAAAAGAAGAGAGCCAGGCATATTTTAAATATACATATCTGGTTCCTGAGTTAGAGAACAGACTAAGTTTTGTAACAGAAAACTTTTCTGCTAAAGATGATTCGGTAAAGTCTTTGGCTGAACGGGACTTAATGATTCTAGAAAGAGCATTAATGAAAGAACCTGGTGTGGAAACTCTTCAATTGGATGCACTCACACTAGATAAATTTTCTAAGGAAAAGTCTGTTAAATTAAGTGCCTTTATTAAACAGGTCAAAGAAGCTAATATTGAACAGTTTAATAAGGCTAGAGATATAAAAGACCAATTCATTGCTTACAAAGAAAAAAATAAGACGTTTAATCTGACATCTTATAAGAATCAGTTCTACAATGAATCACTGGCAGATCTTATGAAGAATACCAGTGCGAAAGATAGAATTGTAGAGTACAATGGAAAATTGTTACAACAAACTGACCCTGTGTTCAGAGATCCTGAAGTATTATCTATACTGGATTACAGGACGCATTTTCTAGCTCCACAAAAACCATTGTTTGGGAGATTATTTGATACCTATTACTTTAATATTATTATTCTCTGGGCACTCACAGGATTTTTGTATGTGACCTTATACTTCGAGGCTTTCCGCAAATTGTTCTATGCCTTTGGTAATATTCGTTTACCTAAGGCTGTTCTGACAAGCCTGGAAGGGATCAAGAAAAAATTGAGTGGTATACGTGTAAAGCTTGATATGCCATTTGCAAAGAAAAAAGTTGCTACCAATTAATTATACTGTTAATAGAGACGACAATGTTTGTAGCATATACCATTGTCTTCTCTACTATATAAAGAAATAACAATACTATGGTTTTTTGCGACTTATTTCAAAAACTCTATAATAAATTACTTATCTCTTTACTAAAATGAACTTTTCTGCGGATCATTACCAGAAGAAGTAATTTTAGAGGTAGAGAAAAAATCATTTTTGTTAAAACTCTTACATGGATTACGGGAAGTAATTTTTGATAAAACTTGTAAATAGCTGAATTACAATTATTTTTACTGCGCTCATTACTTAACTATTTCAATTACCGATCACTATGAAAAAATTACTGATAGGTTTTATCGCGTTGGCGTTACTTTCTTGCAACGGAAGCAAGAATAATGATGATGCGGGTACTCTTGACAGTTTAAAGAATGTAAAACCTAAAGCACCTGCAGTATCTAAGGAAGTTGTCAACGAATTCATACAATCTATACCTTCTCCTATTGAAATTTCTGTTCTTATCAAAGAACAAGGTGCAAAATACGACTCAAAATTACTTAACCCAACAGCAAGCCAGGGTAATTATAATACTAGTTTCCGCCAAGCTGTAAACTTGGGTGTATATAGTACAGATCTTGGATATGCCAATATCTATGATCAGAAGCAAGACGCCATTAAATACCTTGATGCTGTAACAAGTATGGCTAATGGTCTGAATATCGGGCAGTTTTTCGATTTTTCAACAATTAAAAGACTGGCAACAAATAGCAGTAACCTTGATTCACTTTTATTAATCACAACACAAAATTTTGAGAAGATCAACTCCTACCTTCAGGATCAAAATCGTTCTAACCAAAGTGTACTGATTTTGACAGGTGGATGGGTTGAATCACTCTATCTGACCTGTGAGGTAGTGAAGAAAAATCCAAGTCAACAATTCAAAGAAAGAGTAGGTGAGCAAAAGGTGATTTTGGATCAATTATTACTCCTGTTAGATTTTTATAAGGACGATGCAAATGTGCAAGGATTGATAAATGATCTTAATAATCTAAAGGCGAAATTTGATGCTGTAAAAGTGACTCGTGAGTACAAAGAATCCAAGATGGAAGAAATCAATGGTATCCCAACTATTGTTGATAAAAGTACAAGCCGCATCGATTTTACGGAACAGGATATAGATAATATTCGTAATGCTACCATAGCTGTACGTGACAAAATTATCAAATAGAAGATTTGTTCAAGATACCGGATTACTAAAGAGTTATATTTAGTATTAATAATTAAAGCTTTACGCAATACTTACAAGAACTTAATATTGGCTGACTTTATGAAAAACATTCTATTTACCGCTATGCTGCTTGCATTATTTTTTTGTGCAAAGAATAGTGCTTTTGCACAGTGTGAAGCAGAAAAATATACAGAAAAGATAATTGGCAATTTACCTGATGGAACTACATTTTTGAAGAGCTATAAGATTGATGGCGAAGGTGGCAACAAGCCTAAAATTGAGTATCCATATATATTTCGTCAGAACTCGACTTACCTGATCAATATTGCTAACAAAGACCCTGAGTTAAAAGGGGTTGTACTGGAGCTTTATGATGCAAACCGTAATCTGATCGGAACAAGTTATGATGCAAGTGGGAAGAAATTTCGTCCAGGCTTGGGTTATACCTGTTCAGCTACAGGGGTATATTACCTGAAGTTCTCATTTGAAGGATCAAAAGACTTTTGTGCAGCAGCAGTGTTGTTGCTGAAGAAATAAATTAAGTATAGTTCTTTCAAAAAAGCGAAAGTGTTCTGCACTTTCGCTTTTTTATTTTATAACTTTCCCAAGTTGACAGATTCATGTAGTTTTGTGACACAGACAGACCCAAAACATTCCTGTAATTACTTATAACCTAACCTACCTGAAGACCTATGCGCGAATGGATTGAAAGAAACTTTAAAGGAGATCTTTATATCTGGTTTATTGTTCTGGCTTTTTCTATTATGAGTGTACTGGTTGTATATAGTGCAACAGGCACACTGGCTTACCAGCAGCAAGGAGGAAATACAGAGTATTATCTCTTTAAACATTCATTGCTCATGGGTATAAGTGTATTTGTGATGTGGATGGCTCATCGGGTCGATTATCGGTATTATGCTAAATTATCGCAATTAGGACTTTGGTTATCGGTGCCTTTACTTATCCTGGTATTTTTTGTAGGACGTAGTGTTAATAGTGCCACACGGGTTATTTTTGTTTTTGGACAATCTTTCCAACCGTCAGACTTAGCCAAGCTGGCTTTGATTGCAAGTATCGCCGCGATTCTGGCAAAGAGGCAACAGAAGATTGAGGATGTAAAAGGAACACTTATTCCTGTACTTATCTGGTGTGGTCTTATCTGTGGTTTGATTGCTCTGGCTAACTTCTCAACTGCTGCTCTGTTGTTTGTAACCTGTATGCTGCTAATGTTCATTGGAAGGGTGCCTGTTAAGTATCTGTTTCGGTTAGTTTTGGTGGGAATACTGGCAGGAGCCATTGCAATGGCTGTAGGTCAGCGCGGAGGAACAGTCGTGAATCGTGTAAAAAGATTTATGGATAGCAAGGATATTCCTTATCAGGCTGAACAATCGTTTATTGCTGTGTCAACAGGTGGTTTGGTGGGAAAAGGAATCGGACACAGTGAACAGCGCAATATGTTACCTAATGCTTACAATGACTTCATTTATGCTATCATTGTAGAAGAATATGGTATGGTGGGAGGAATTGTTGTGATTATTTTGTATCTGTTTCTACTGTATCGGAGTATGCTTATTGTCTCAAACAGTGATCGACCGTTTGGGGGATTACTGGCAGCAGGACTTAGTTTTAGTCTGGTATTACAGGCATTTGCACATATGGCAGTTTCTGTAGGTTTAGCTCCTGTAACAGGTCAGCCTCTTCCTTTATTAAGTATGGGAGGAACTTCCTTATTATTTACAGGGATGGCAATAGGTATTATTATAAGTGTAAGCCGTACAGACCTGAAAGGACGGAGTTTGTAGTCTTATTATTGTTAGTGAATTTATAAAAGAACATTTTCAAATCGATACTAAACCTTGACCCAGCCTGTTCGTGTTATTATTAGTGGGGGTGGCACCGGAGGCCACATTTACCCGGCTATTGCTATCGCCAATACATTAAAGAGTCTCAATCCTGATACTGAAGTCTTATTTGTCGGTGCAGAAGGTAAGATGGAAATGCAGAAAGTACCGCAGGCAGGCTATAAGATTGTAGGATTGCCTATCAGAGGACTTCAGAGAGGATTTGATCTCAGTAATTTCCTGCTTCCCTGGCGATTTTTGAGTAGTCTGCTAAAAGCCCGCAAGGTGATTAAAGAATTTCGTCCTCAGGTTGCTGTTGGAGTTGGAGGATACGCCAGTGGACCTTTGCTGTATATTGCAGGACTGATGAAATTACCTACACTCATTCAGGAGCAGAATTCCTATGCGGGAATAACAAATAAATGGCTTGCCAAACGTGCCAGCAAGATATGTGTGGCCTATGAGGGAATGGATGCATTTTTTCCTGCAGAAAAGATTGTGTTAACAGGTAATCCTGTCCGAAAAGATATTTTATCTGCAGATCAGAAGAAAGCCGCTGCTATTTCGCATTTCCAACTGTGGGATAATGTGCCTACGTTACTGATAATAGGTGGTAGCCTGGGAGCTGGTACAATCAATAAGAGTGTTCAAGGAGCTATTGAAACCCTGAAACAAACCTCTGTGCAGGTGATTTGGCAGACAGGTAAATATTATTATGAATCCTGCCAAAAGGCTGTTGCTGCTTCAGGAGCTACCAATATTCGGGTGTTTGATTTTATTGGCCAGATGGATCTGGCCTATGCTGCTGCTGATGTAGTTATTTCACGTGCTGGGGCTTTATCAATCTCAGAACTTTGTCTGGCTGCCAAACCCTCTATTCTGGTTCCCTCTCCTAATGTGGCAGAGGATCATCAGACTAAAAACGCAATGGCCCTAGTTAGGGCAGACGCTGCACTACTGGTAAAAGATACAGATGCTCAGCAGAATCTGGTAACTACAGCACTGGAATTGTTAAACAATCCGGAGAAGAAGAAGGTACTGTCTCAGAACATTGTAAAGCTTGGCTATCCAAATGCTGCTGAACAAATTGCCAAAGAAATTTTAAACCTGATATTGTAAATCGATCTACAGTTAAAAAATCTCACTAAGAATTGTTAGGCTTCAGTTCTTAGTGAGATTTTCTTCATTTCCCCGATAGATATAAAACTACTGAGTTGTAATTTGTTGATCTACAATAGATTGAAACTTTGATGTGTAACATGTTGTTATGACTGAGGTAGTTATCATTATTTCCTCAGATTATATACATGACAAATTATCTGCATCGTAGAAAAAATCCTTATTTCACATTCTCTCTTTGTACTATCTTCCTGCTCTTCCTGACTAGTTGCGGAAAGACAACGCCCTTTCGGGAAGTATTCAAAAAGGCAACACCTTATGAACAATACCAAAAAGCGTTGGAAGATACCAAACTTGACCAAACGGCTTTAGGTAAAGATTGGCTATTGGCAGGGCAGCGTGTGTTGCATGATTCATTATTGATTTCTGTACCTTTTCAGGAGACAGCGTACTTTGGTGCTGATAAGCCTACTGCCTATAGCTTTCGGTTTAATGCCCGTAGAGGAGAACGCATTACTATTCAGGTTGGAGTACAATCTCTTCAGAAAGTAAAAGTATTCGTAGATGTATTTAAATGGGAAGGAGTGCCAAAATTACTTATCTCTGCTGATACCAATGCAACTTCAGTAACCTTTGAAGCAGAACATGATCAGATGCATCTGGTACGGATACAGCCTGAATTGTTACGAAGTGGACGCTATACATTATCTATTACCAATAGCCCCAGTTTAGGATTTCCTGTACAGGGAAAAACGGATAAACACATTGGAAGCTTTTGGGGGGCAGACCGTGATGGTGGTGCACGAAGACACGAAGGTGTAGATATTTTTGCAGCGAGAGGTACACCCGCTATTGCTTCTACGAAAGGTGTAATAAGAGGTGTGAATACCAATAATCTGGGTGGAAAGGTGGTGTGGTTATGGGATCAGGAACGAAATCAAACGTTGTATTATGCCCATCTGGATAGTCAGTTAGTGCAAACCGGACAATTGGTAAAGCCTGGAGATACGCTGGGGCTTGTGGGTACTACTGGTAATGCTCGCTTTACGGCTCCCCATCTGCACTTTGGTATTTATCGCTGGCCTTCTGGCGCTATAGATCCTTATCCATTTATAAAAGCTTCTTCTGGCATTCCTGCTGATATAAAAGTACCACTGGATAATTTAGGTATGTGGTATCGGGTGTCAGTGAAAAAAGCATCTATTTATCACATCCCAGATAAAAAGTCTCCCATTCTGCAATCCATAGAGCGTCATACACCTTTTGTGGTGATTGGAGGATCTTCTCTCTGGTACCATATCATATTACCTTCAGGTATAAATGCATACATTGCTGCAAAAGACATAGAAAAGGTAAGGATGCCTGTTGATCAGGTTAAGGTAAAGCAGATGACCGCTGTTACGGACCAACCTGATTCCGGGGCTGCTGTGATGGAGACAAGAGCAAAAGGAGAGTCGGTATATGCTCTGGCTAAATTCGGCTCATACTGGCTGGTAGAAACCACACGTCATGGACTTGGATGGGTACAAACAGCTTTGTAAAGGTGTTGAAATATGGAGAAAATGAAAAAGCCCTGCATTGGCAGGGCTTTTCTATTGAAAGTTGCTATAAAGCTTATTTCAAAGAATTTTTGAAACCTTCAGAATCTTTGTAAGCAGCAAATTCAAGATCGTCTACTGCTTTCTCACGCAGGCTAGATTTGTTTTGAACTGCTTTCTGAAGATTAGTAAATACATCAGCTTCTTTCTTAGCACGTGCATTTGCCACAGCCATCAGGTAATAGATATCACCATTGCTTGCATCTTTAGCAGCCGCATCGTTCAAAGTTGCAACAGCTGCATCGTTTTGTCCAGCTAATAATTGAGCCAATGCTTTGTTGTACAATACACTAGCATCATCACCAGCTTGAGACAATGTGGCAGCAGCTTCGCTGTACTGAGCAGCACGGATTTGCTGAACACCTTTCGTTGCATTGATAGCTTTAGTTACCTGATCGTTACCAGTTAAAGACTGAGCTTTAGTGATCGCGTCAGCAGCTTTTTGCTTATCACCTTTGATAGTGTAGGCAGTTGCTAAGTTGCTGTATACTTCAGCTGTTTCCTGTTTGGTTTTAGCTGTTTCCAGGTGAGTGATTGCATCATCAGCCAGTTGAGCTTTTTTCGCAGGATCAGAAGACTTCTTAGCCATCTCTAATTGAGTAGCTGCGTAGTCATTGTGTGCTTGCCAGCTATCGTAGTTTTTAACAGCAACAGCATAGATTGCTTGTTTTTCTTCAACAATTGGAGTTAAAGATGCAGACCAAGCTAATTCAGCTTCGCTAAGAGCTCCTACTGTATCTTTTCCTTCAACGATACGTTTAGAGATAGCAGACATTTCAGCATCTGTTTTCTTTTCAACCAGCGTTAAGATCTCAGTGTTAGCATTACGAAGTTTAGGATATACTTGTTTGAACAAGGTTTTCCAGAAAGCCAACTTCTCCAGTTGTTTTTCTTTTTCTTCCCATTCTCCTCCTCCATCAACGATTGACAACACTTGGTCTTTTTGTTCTTGTTGCAGGATAGTAGAAGAGTTTACTGAATCTTTCAATACTGTCCAGTCTTCAAATACTGGCTTCAGAACGAATTCTACAGAGTCAGCCTGAGATTTGTAATCATATTGCTTCATTTTCTGACGATAGAACTTCTCGATCTGTTTTGCACGATCATCAGAAAGGAATTTGTTTTTACGTTCTGTTCCTTCAGGAGAGTGTGTTCCTGTTACAGTTACAGTTTTAGTAACGTTTTTGTCTGCAATGAAAGCATCCAGGAATTTACCACGCTTGCTGCGTACCTCACTGGTTTTCAATGCAGATTTTCCTTGATCGAAATAGAAAGCAACATACGTTGGTTTGTATTCAGGATCTGGGTTATAACCAGTTTCTGCATATACAACAGGAACTGCATCCTGAGCAAGGCGAGAAGTCGTGATGATACCTTGAGCGATTGCTAACTCAGGAGATACTTTAGATTTTTTGCCTTTTGCAGCAGTACCTGTGAAAGTTAATTCACCACGGCGCATATCTTCCTGATATGGGAAGTTGAATTCCTGAGATTTTACAGGAGATTCTTTCTTTGCATTAGGATAGTCTGCTGCATTGAATTGGATAGAACCTACATCTGTCTTTTTATCTCCATATTTATAAGCTATGTTTCCTGTATAGGTTGTTTTTTTCTTCAACATTTTTACAGGCAATGTTGCTTCTGCTGTGAACTTCACCTGATCAGCATGAACCTCTAAAGGATTAGGGGTTACTGCTACTTTCTGTTCTTTAGATTTTTTGACCATCTGGTTGAGAGTACAACCGGAAAGCGCCAATACACCGCAAACAGTAAGGGTTGCAAGTGTTGTTTTTTTGTTAATCATAATAAAAAAGTTTAATTTAGAAGTTACAAATAGTTTTAATAGAAGAGATTTATTGAAATTAAGTGTATTTTTTATATACTTTTTTTGTTGTCTCAAAGAAGCACTTAACTTCGTTATGTGTTCTTGTACGACTTTTTCTTATTTTTGTTACTACTAATTAGATGAACATATGCAAAAGATTAAATCCTTATTTGAAAATCAAGCGTTTGGTGTTTGTACAAGGCTGGGAGAAAAGATGGGTGTTTCAATCAGTAGTATTCGCTTATTCTTTATTTACACCTCATTTCTCACACTTGGATCTCCGTTAATTATCTATCTTATATTAGCTTTTGTACTTAATATGCGTAAACATCTTCGCCGATATAATCATCCTACCGTCTGGGATATTTAATGTTTTTTTATTTTTGCCACAAATAAAATACATTTTATAAATTTTCTGTATTATTTGTCCTTAAAATTGCAATTCGCTGAATTTCTTTTTTTTGCGAACAAAATGCATCCAAACAATACTACTTTGATAAACTAATAAGGAAAAGCCATCCTTCTTACGTATCACACTTCGCCTTTGTTTCATCCAAAATGGAATTTTTTTGTAGAAGTCAAAGTGTGCCCGAACGATCGCCCAGCAGTGTGTCGGCTTTTTTTGTAATAAAAATATTGCTCCGGCAACGCCATCCAATACCAAACGAATAAAAATCGTATAAATAAGCCTAAACGTGTGTAAATTTTTGTACAGTGTCGCTAAACTGTTGCGGAAATTCAGAAACGTTTTCTGAGGACTTACAGTGCTTAAAGTGCCTGCTCCTACATGATATATTGTACTCTCAGCGCAATAGTAAACCTGATAACCGCTATTGTGTGCACGCCAGCAAAAGTCAATTTCTTCCATATGGGCAAAGAATTCTGCATCAAGGCCGTTAAGCTCCCAGAAAACAGACGATCTGACAACCATACAAGCTCCAGATGCCCAAAATACAGGACATGTATTATTGTATTGACCTGTGTCAGCTTCCATATCCTGAAAGATGCGTCCTCTACAAAATGGATAGCCCAGAATATCTATAAATCCACCCGCTGCACCGGCATATTCAAAGTGCGTTTTTTGATAAAATTGCTTTAGTTTAGGCTGACAAGCTGCAATAGTCGGATTGCTATCCATTAACTGAATAAGTGGAGAAAGCCATTGGGGGGTAACTTCCACATCTGAATTGAGGAGTACATAATATTCGGTCTGGACCTGTTTAAGGGCAGTGTTATATCCTCCCGCATAGCCTTCATTCTGCGTATTTTCAATAATTTGTACCTGTGGAAATTTTTGCTGAAGCATTTCCACAGACCCGTCTGTGGACAGATTGTCTGCTACGATAATCTGTGCTTCAGTAGTATAGTTTACAACTGAAGGAAGAAATTGCTCTAAAAAATGTTTTCCGTTATAATTAAGAATAACAACTGCGGTTTTCACTAGATCTGTTTTGTGTTTACCTGATTAGGCCTGTATCTCAACTTTCAAACAAGCTATATCAATTACTTTTTTTCATTACTATCCTGAATGAAACAATCTTATTTTAAGACAGTAAACGTAAAACGAAAAACGGTAAACACAAAACAGATGTGATATTTTACGAAAACATGCTGCCTAAATCAAGACCCGGAATGTTTGGTAATGTACCCTGAGTGGCTTTTTTTAACTCCTCACGGGCTTTTTCTTCCACTTCGTCCAATGCTTTATTCATCGCAGCAATAATAAGGTCCTGTAACATTTCTTTATCGGAAGGCTTTAATAAGTCATTGTCAATATCAAGTTTAATTACTTGCTTTTTTCCATTTACAATAACTTTTACCATACCACCACCGGATTCCCCTGTTGCTTGTACTTTTACTAAATTATCCTGGGCTTCTTTTAGCTTGGCCTGCATTTCTTTTACCTTACCAAACATATTCATCATGTCTAACATAATCTCTGAATTATAGTAGTGAAAAAATTACGAAAATTCTAATTAGCATACAAAGTTAACCATTCTATGATTCATGCCTGAAAAAACATACTATTTTTGAGATATTATCATCTTTGTTGCTTACCATAAGTACAACTCAATCTTTGTTATCCAATGAATATACAACTCTATTCGCAGATTCAACCTCAGATTCAGGCTTTGATTATTCCTGTATGGCAGGATACTAACTTACAGTCTTCTTTAACACAGATTGCAGAGAAATTTCAACTCTCTGACTATGACTTGCAAAATGACTTTAAAGCAGATTCTAAAGAAGTGTTATTTTTTTATGTTCCTACTCCCTCTGAAAAGCTAAAGAAAGTGTATCTGTTAGGTCTAGGAAAACCTGCAGGGAGTATAGAAGTGTTAAAAGCATTTCGTTACCTGTTTTTTAGCTATAAGACCAAATTGCCTGCTGCTCTTGGGATAGACCTTACTTTACAAGCTTCTGCTAATAGTATCAACTATTTGGAAAACATTATAAATGGGGCATTACTGGGAGGATATGATCTGAATTTATACAAGACAAATAAATCAGACTCTTATAACTTTTTTCAGGCAAATCCCTCTCTGGACCTGTATGTGTCCCAGGAGAGTATGACTGACGCTGAAAAAGCGGTTTCTAAGGGTAAGGCCATTGCTGAGACTCAGATCAGAATAATGAATCTGGGTAATGCTCCTGGCAATTACAAAACACCACAGACATTAGCAACCTGGGCTCTGGAGTCTGGAAGAGAATGGGGATACGATGTCACTATTCTTGACAAAAGCCAACTGATTGATATTGGCGCAGAGGCCCTGTTGGCTGTAAATAAAGGAAGTGCCAATCCGCCTGTGATGATTGTACTGGAGTATAAACCTGATAGTGCTGCTGCTTCTCAAAAAATAGGTCTAGTGGGCAAAGGAGTTACATTTGATACCGGAGGAATTTCTCTTAAGGATTCAGCCAATATGCATTTGATGAAAAGTGATATGGGAGGAGCTGCCGCTGTACTTGGGACTATTGAACTGGCTGCCAGGTTACAACTACCTGTACATTTGATTGGAGTGATACCTTCTACTGAAAATAGTGTAGATGGAGAGTCTACCAAGCCAGGCGATGTAATTGGTTCCTATGCAGGAAAAACAATTGAGGTGATTGATACAGATGCCGAAGGAAGGTTGATTCTGGCTGATGCACTGGCCTATGTGGTTAAGAACTATCAACCAGATGTTCTGATAGATCTGGCAACCCTTACAGGTAGCGTAATCGGTACGTTGGGATATGTGGCTGCAGGATTGTTTACTACAAATGACACGCTGTCATCTGAATTAATAAAAGTAAGCGAGCAAACCGGAGAAAAGTTATGGCGATTACCTATGTGGGATGACTATAGAGATGATCTGAAATCAGATGTAGCTGATGTGAAAAATTATCATGGTAAGCCGTTTGCCGGGGCCATTATGGGTGCTAAGTTTCTGGAAGTTTTTACTAATAGCCATTCTACCTGGGCGCACCTTGATATCGCTGGAACTGCATTTACAGAGAGCGAATATGGAACACAAAAGAATGCGACAGCTTATGGAATCCGGTTATTAACAGCCTACATTGAACAAAAGATATAAAGCTTCAAAATGTTGAGACTTAAACTACAATTTCCTATTTTGTAAATTATAATCAGGTCCTGTTTACATAATTTGTTGGAGAAAATTTGAGAATCTCAGATTAAACGTAGTTCTGACATGTTTTCAATACTTTAACAAATTATGTAGACAGTATCATCTAATAAAATAATCTGATGTCTCGTTTAGTAACATACAGTGCCTGTCGTTATCAATAAAATGCTTCTGCTTTGAATGTCAAATGACCAGCTTGAAAATGTATACAACTTCATCACTTACTTATTTTATTGGAACATGCCACTTACCAGCCTTACTTTCCTCTGTGTTTCAAGCTATTTTAAAGGTTCGAGATTTATAAGTGCTTGCAAAGAAGCAGGGTGTACCATTTATCTGTTGACATCTAAAGCTATGGCAGATAAACCCTGGCCACATGATGCTATTGAAGAGGTCTTTTATATGGAGGAGGCCGAATGGGATATGAGTTCAATTGTATCGAACTTTGCTCATCTTATACGTCATCAACGTATAGATCGTATTGTAGCGCTGGATGACATAGATCTTGAAAAAGCTGCCATTCTCAGGGAACATTTTCGTATTCCGGGTATTGGACAGACTACAGCACGTTATTTTCGGGACCGACTGGCAATGCGTATGAAAGCGGCAGAAGCTGGTATAAATGTGCCTCCTTTTTGTGCTCTTTTCACGGATAAAGTAGTACATCATTACACACAGACTGTGAGTCCTCCCTGGATACTTAAACCTCGTACAGAATCATCAGCAGGCACAAAAAAGATTCATAGTATTGACGAATTATGGACTATACTTAATGGTCTGGGTGATATGCGCCATAATTATTTACTGGAGCAATTTAAGCCGGGAGACACCTATTACGTAGATACATTGGCTGCGGGAGGGAAAATTGTTTTTGATTGGTATAACCGAAATCTGAATAATCCTGTAGAAGACACCTACAAAGGGACTCTGTTTCGTTCTGTAACAGTGCCATTCCAATCAAAAGCTGAAAAAAGCCTAAAGCGATTAAATAATCAGATTATAAAAGCATTTGGAATACGTAATAGTGCTATACATAGTGAGATTGTGCAAGCAAAAGAAGATGAACAGTTTTACTTTCTGGAAACATCAGCACGGGTAGGAGGGGCACATATTGTTGAGATGATAGAAGCTGCATCAGGAATCAACCTGTGGCAGGAGTGGGCAAATATTGAAATAGTCTCCGCTCGCAATCTTGATTATACATTGCCTGAAGTAAAAAACATGTACTCAGGTCTTCTATTATCGTTAAGTCATTATGAACATTCGGATACTACTGCTTTTACTGACTCAGAAATTATCTGGAAGATAAATGATCCGCATCATATAGGTTTTGTCCTTCAGTCTCCAGTACGGGATAGAGTTCTGGAGCTTCTGGAATTATATACTGATCGGATTTTTAAAGACTACCATGATAACGCTATTGTGTGAGTTTTCAGAAGCGTAGCCTACTCATAAGACAAGCCATTTTCATTGACAGTATAAAAAAGATCCAGATTAAATTCTTCTGTCTGAGCATACTGATAGTGAGGCAAACTTTTTAATCGTTGTAAATAAGTATCTATTTCCTTCTGGTGCAATGGTTGCATATAACGGGTTAATTTTCCAGATTCGATAGCCGTAGTAAGCACGGTCTTTCGAAAATAGTCTATTTCATTTTGTAACTCTTTCAGTGTCTCTTTTCGGGCAGAAAGAGAAAGAGATATAAAGTTCTGCCGCTTTTCCAGAAGAATAGCATCTTTCAGGATAAAGTTTTTCTGAAAGATGCTTTTAGCAAATAAGAATCCGCGTTCTGCATGTATGTATTTTTTACTAGCGTCCCGCTCAGAAGTTTGCTGCCAGTATTGTTTGAGATCTCTGTTGGCAAATCCAAGATAGGCCTTAATAATCTGATAATTGTAGAAATAGGTGCGATATGTATACAGAAATTCCAGCGGAGTATATTGCAGATTCTCTATATGGATAGCTTCAAAGTTAAGTGTAGAATCACCTGATAAGGTATTACGTATGAACGTAAATATATCTACAAACAGATAATCTATATGTTGGGCTTTATATTGTAACTGGTGATGTGTTTGTGTAAAACTGGATAGTTGATTGTGAAATGGGTAATAAATGCAGAGCAGATCTCTATCACTATGTTCATCCTGCAAACCATATAAAGGAGAACCAACTTCCAGTTGTACTATAGTCGCTTTGATGAGTTTTGCGAATAATGACTCTTCTTTGAAATGAATATTCATTTCCGGTATTAGGTGAATAAGGTGGTAGAGTACTTGATGTTAATTGTCTTCACTGACACGAAAAGGTCGTTCATACGTAGGTCGTATCATCTTCCAGATAATATGGCTATAATCTTTTTGGTCAAGCATTGAGAACAGAACTGCAGGGTATTTGAGTGTACGAAAGTATAGTGCATTATCTTTTCGGTTGCCGAGATCTTTGAAGTGTTCCTGGCAATATTTCTCAATATCCTGATACTCCCTAGTAAGATCTGCAACTGTCTTTTTTACCCAGTCATAAAATTCATCAGGTACTTTCTCCAGAATCTCTTCAAAAGATTGATTGCCAGATAGGTATTCCCAGATATTTTTTGACGATATACGGGTCAGGATTCGGTGTAACCGCACATATTCTTCAAACTTCACTTTTACCCGGAAGCCCGATCGGAACTTAATCACAAAGCCTTCTTTATTTTCTTCCTGAAGCGATCTTAATGTCTTTAGATCTGAGATTCCATCATAGCGAGTGACTAATGGAAAACCAATATCCTCTAATGGTTCATCCAGACCCGTTTCGTTTGTAATGATAGCAAGTAAAATTAGATCTTCCTTGTTTCCATAGTTAACTACAATCCGATTTTCCGGATAAATAATCTCAAACAGATAGGTTTTGGAACGATCTAGTAATGGAAAGGTATGCGCATATTTTTGATAAAGCATTTCAGTAGCTTTCAATGCCTGTTCGCTATTAAAGGAACCTCTTGTTGCCATATACGGCTTGCCATTCAACCAATACAGAATGCCTAGAGAACCATCCAGTTTTTCGTATACCTCAAAATTTTCGGATGGGATTTCCTCTGGCAAGTGTTCTTCCATATTGAAGAATTTTGGGAATGGCCGAGATACAATTGTATAATCCTGATCCAGAATTAAACCTCGTGCCATTAAAGTCCATTCATTCCATGCTCTTTCAAATTGCGTTTTGGGGGTATAGTTATAAATATAATAATCTACTTCCGGATGCTTCTGTACACAGATGTATCCGTCTTTCATGAGGTCTTGTAAGAGTGTAATGTTCATAGTGTAGTATAAATAGATTGCAAAGAATGCTATACGAAAATAGAAAATTAAACAACAGATATAGTAAATAAACAAAAAAAGGGGCTCGCAAGAGCCCCTTTCTGATTTATAACAAGTGAAACTGTTACACACCTACATTCTTAACTGTCTTAAAGGTCAGAGATTCACCTGTGCCTTCGTAATCAGCCAGAATGGTATCACCTTCTGCAAAATCGCCTTTCAGGATTTCTTCAGCTACCGGGTCTTCAAGGTATTTCTGAATCGCTCGGTTCAACGGACGAGCACCATATTGCGGATCGTAACCTCTCTCAGCCAGGAAGTCTTTCGCTTTTTCAGTCAGTTCTATTTTGTAGCCTAACTGAGTCAGACGAGAGAATAGTTTAGCCAGAGACAGATCAATGATCCGGTGTATATCCTGACGTTGCAGTGAGTTAAATACAATCACATCATCCAGACGATTCAGAAACTCTGGAGAGAAGGCTCTGCGCAGGGCATTCTGAATAGTACTCTTCATCAGATCATCGTTGTTATCTGATTTAGCACGGGTGCTAAATCCAATACCAGAACCAAATTCTTTCAGGTCACGAACCCCAATGTTAGAGGTCATAATGATAATCGTGTTCCGGAAATCAACCCGACGACCTAAGCCATCTGTCAATATACCGTCGTCCAATACTTGTAACAACAGGTTGAATACATCCGGGTGAGCTTTTTCGATCTCATCCAACAGTACGACAGAGTATGGTTTCCGACGGATTTTCTCAGTCAGCTGACCACCTTCTTCGTATCCTACATATCCCGGAGGCGCACCTACCAGTCTGGATACGGAGAATTTCTCCATATACTCACTCATATCAATCCGAACCAATGCATCTTCTTTGTCAAATAGATACGTTGCCAGTACTTTTGCCAACTCAGTTTTACCAACACCTGTAGGGCCTAAGAATATAAAAGAGCCAATCGGCTTTTTAGGATCTTTCAAACCTACACGAGTCCGTTGAATCGCTTTTACCAGTTTTTCAATTGCCTCGTTCTGACCAATTACACGGTTTTTCAGTTCGGTACCCATGCCAAGCAGCTTGGTACCTTCGTTCTGAGCGATTCTGTTAACTGGAATACCTGTCATCATCGCGATAACTTCTGCAACATTTTCTTCTGTTACAGTATAGCGTTTCTGCTTGGTTTCCTGTTCCCACATTTCTTTCGCACGCTCCAGTTGCTCTAGTAATTTCTTTTCTCTGTCACGTAACTGAGCAGCTTCTTCGTAACGTTGGCTTTTTACAACCTGGTTCTTCTCCTTCTTGATATTCTCAATGGATTCTTCCAGTTTCAGAATATCTTCAGGTACAGAAATATTATTGATGTGTACACGAGCACCTGCTTCGTCTAGTACGTCAATAGCTTTATCTGGAAGGAAACGATCAGAAATATAACGATCAGACATTTTCACACAAGCTTCTATAGCCTCAGGGCGATAGTTTACATGGTGGTGGTCTTCGTATTTATCTTTGATGTTGTTCAGAATCTCAATGGTTTCTTCTGGTGAAGTTGCATCAACCATTACGATCTGGAAACGGCGAGCTAAAGCTCCATCTTTCTCAATATACTGGCGATATTCATCCAGTGTGGTGGCACCAATACATTGTATGTCTCCCCGGGCTAATGCTGGCTTGAACATATTAGATGCATCCAGTGATCCAGAAGCTCCACCTGCACCTACTATAGTATGTAACTCATCAATGAACAGAATAACTTCCGGAGATTTTTCAAGCTCGTTCATAACGGCTTTCATTCTCTCTTCAAATTGTCCGCGGTATTTGGTACCAGCCACTAATGAAGCCAGATCCAGTGTAACTACACGTTTACCAAACAATACACGAGACACTTTTTTCTGAACGATACGAAGAGCCAGACCTTCTGCAATAGCAGTTTTACCAACTCCTGGTTCTCCGATCAGAATAGGGTTATTCTTTTTCCGGCGAGATAATACTTGGGCTACCCGTTCAATTTCTTTTTCACGACCAACAATCGGGTCTAATTTTCCAGCTTCTGCAAGTTTAGTCAAATCACGACCAAAGTTGTCCAGTACTGGCGTACGCGACTTTTCTGTGGATTTAGCGGATTCCCTTCCGCTGCCTCCCTGGCTTCCGCCACCGCCAAAGATCCGTGAGTTGTCATCATCCGGATCATCTGCATCGGCAGCAGAGGTTGGGTTGTGGGTATGGTATTCTAACATTTCCTTAATCACTTCGTAATTAATATCATATTTAGAAAGAATCTGCGTGGCAACATTATCTTCGTCACGTAGAATAGAGAGGAGCAAATGTTCTGTACCGATGAGTTGGCTTTTGAATATCTTAGCCTCCAGGTAAGTAATCTTCAGCACTTTCTCGGACTGACGTGTCAATGGAATATTGGCAAGATTCTTCACAGTATGAGTGGCTGTACCTTTGGTTGCCTGCTCAATCGTCTGACGAAGCTCTTCCAGGGAAACGCCCAGCTTTTTAAGTAGTCCGATCGCGACACCCTCACCTTCCCGAATCATACCCAGTATGAGATGTTCCGTTCCGATATAGTCATGTCCCAGTCGCAATGCCTCCTCACGGCTGAGAGAAATCACCTCTTTTACTCGGTTAGAAAACTTAGCTTCCATATATGGTTCCTAATTAAAAACTTATTTCAGCAATAAGTTGGTTAGTTATTTAAGTCTGAAATTTATTAATAAACTAATAAAAACAAAAAATAGTTTATTGGCTCAGATTAGTGTTATTAAATTTTTATATGTAATCACTATTTGAGAAGATTTTCAAGTATGGTTATAGTAAACCTTCACAGCACTATTAGTATATAAACTCCTTTCTTTAAAAATTGTGCCCTTGCGGGTTAACAGAAGATTGACAGATGAGATCAGATGCATAGATACCTTCACAAAAAAGAATATCCAGGATTGATAAGTTTGGTACAAAATCACTGCCAAAGTTTTGCGTATAGGGAACAACTTTATAAAGATCCGTTAATAACTCTGTTTTTTTGGGATGAATACGGTCTCTGAAGTCATTTGGAACCTCTGATCCCTTAAAATATTCATTAGATAAGCGTATTTCCTTTTTCCATCTTAAAATACGCAGACAGTTTGTCAGTATTTCAAGATTCAAATCAAATAAAAACGTATGTTTCTTGTGGAGAATTCTTTCAAAGACAGGAGCTAATTCACTAAAGAAGGGCGCTTTTCCGTATCCTGAAGCAATTGTACGCCAATGATCTTTAATCCAATTCTCACTATAATCAATGTGTATATCCTTTATCCGCTGTTTGGTATTTCCTTTTACTACTGGTACTGACAAGTTGGCTACTTTATTGGCAGTACGGATATTACATCGGTTTCGGTAGCTTTGCTTTGTATAATTTTCTGCTGATTCTAACAGAATTGATTCATACGATGATATACAGGCGAAATAAGCTAAACAAGGAAAATAATGTAATTCAATATAAGCGGATTTACTATCTGGCAGATTGCTGACAATCTCTTGCACGGTAATTTTAACTAAGTAAAGTAAAAAAACAAAAGTTTTCAAGTATCAATCCCAAAAATATAGGATTATTCCGAATAACGCTTTTTTTTCGATGTAATATCATATGTAATCTATGTATGTGTATAGAATTACATATGAAGTAATTTTGATCTGGCGTAGTGAATTTGCCTGCTATCGTATGTAAAAGTGAGGTGAGTATTTGGTGAAAATAATATGTTTTGACTGATGAATTTTACTATAAAACAAGAATCCGGAGATTTTCCGGATTCCTGCATAACCATACCACCACTATTGTATGTATCCCTTTTATTTATCCGAATTACCCACAGGTGCATTTTCGCGGTTTTCAAGGATATACCCATCTGCAAAAAGCCTGTATTTATCAAAGATAGAACGTACCGCACGTTTCAGGTAACGATCACTAGTCAATGTTTGATCATTGTAAAGCCCTGATGCATAACCTTGCCAGACTGTCTGATGTTTTTTGGCATCCAGCAATTGCACTACCAATGTACCACGCACCATACTATACTTGATAGGATCATATTTTACTTCCTCATCCTCTGTAGCTATCCAGTTTTCTATTTCAGGTTGATTAAATCCTTGGAAGCGAAGATCGTCATAAAAAATCTTGTAGGATACCAGCAAGCTGGGTTTGCGCTTATTGAAACGATAACCATGTAACTCCAGTTGTTTACGTACTGATTCTTCGATAATCGGATTCGACATAGTCGAGTCTTTATCATCAGCACTGCCATTATCTACAAAGCAAAACGAATTGTACTTTTTGAAATTTCCTTTGTAGCTATAATCATATTCAACTAAAAAACGGCTTTCGTTCATACAGGATCCAAAAACCACCAGCAAGGCAATTGCGAGTAAGGGATAAGCTTTTTTCATACATTGTAAACATTTCTTCAATAAGTAGACAATTTAAAAGATATAAACATAGAGTGGTGAAAGGAGCAGGAATACATACTTGTAGTATGTTAAACTTATTAAAATTACTAGCTTATAGATAAAAATCAAATGCCTGTCTATAAATTTTAAACGATTGTCGTTATAAATTATATGTCAGGCTTGAGGTTTGTATAACTTTCTTTACCCGATTTTGTTTTGTGTGAAATAAAATTTCTCTTTTATGCGAGAATTCCACCTATTTTATCTGCTGGGCATCATCTTCTTACACGCTTCGTGTAGTCAGCCTGGCAGGCAAACGCTTACTACCCAGGTGGTAGATAGTATATATAAAAATGTTCCAGCTGGAAGTCCGGATGGTATAGGAAGGTTATATATGGGACGAGAGATAGCACATACCATGAGTCATGAAGCAGCGTCTTGGCTAGATCGTCCTGAAAGGTTGGAAGAAGAACGTACTGATTTGATTATTCAGGCGTTGCAGTCGCAAATTAAACCTACGGATGTAATTGCTGATATTGGAGCCGGGAGTGGATATTTTTCATTCCGACTTGCGCCAATGGTACCTCAGGGAAAAGTCTATGCGGTAGATATTCAGCCTGAAATGCTGGCTATCATACAATCTAAACGAGAGAAAAACCGTATGCATCAGGTAGAAACAGTATTAGGGACTATTACAGATCCGAAATTGCCTGAAAATAGGGTGGACTGGGTATTGCTGGTAGATACGTATCATGAGTTTTCAGAGCCCTATGCTATGATGCAAGCCATATACAAGGCTTTGAAATCTACAGGAAAGGTTGTACTGCTGGAATATCGTGCAGAAGATAAGTCTATTCCTATTAAGCCTTTACACAAAATGACGAAAGAGCAAATCCGGAAAGAGATGGAGGTAGTAGGTTTAAAAGGAATTGAGAGACAAGATTCGCTTCCCTGGCAGCATTTACTGATATTTGAGAAAAAATAAATCTTGCTCAGGAGCCTTTACTTAGTCTATGGAACATCTTCTACTACGTCAGCATATCGAACGTTTTGTTTCCCTTACAGAGGAAGAATGGAGTGCCTTAGCTCAAAATTTATCTATCAGTAAGATTCCACGGAAGGGGGCATTTAGTAAAGAAGGAGAAATGGAAGATAAGATAGCGTTAGTATTAAAGGGAAGCTTCCGGCAGTTTTATACGAAAGATGGAGAGGAAAAAACAACTTATTTCTATTTTGAAAACCATCTGATGTCTTCTTATATAAGTATCCTGCAAAATCAACCCAGTTTGTTAACTATCGAAGCACTGGAAGATTCGGAGGTTTTGTGTTTTTCTGCCCAAACGCTTCAAAACTTATATACTAACTATCCGGTTTATCAGATTTTTGGCAGGAAGCTGGCAGAGTATCTGGCAGTCGGACTTGAAATACGTATGGTTTCCTTATTAATGGATAGTCCGGAAGAACGATACATCGGATTGCTGAAGAGCAATAAGAAAAAGATTCTGGAACGAATTCCTCAACATTATATAGCGTCTTATCTGGGGATTACGCCTGTTTCATTGAGCCGTATCCGCAACCGGATTATTGCTGCTGAACGAATTTGAGAGATTACTCAGAGGGTAAATTTTTTCTATAGCCGGCAAAAAAAACTTTTTTATTTATAGATGTATTTCTCTATTTGTTTGATAATGAAATAAATAGAGTCTGTTTCGAGTATATATTTCCCCAGTTATCCTTTTGGGGAAGAAGTGACCTGGTCTGCTATCGTATCCACATAAGGCATTGATTCTGCGTATAGTACATTCTTATACTTTTCTGTCAGATAATCTGTAGCAAAGACACATTCTATTCCTATTCATTTAGATTGCATCAGGCATAGAAATTTCTTTCTGAGGAACATACTTCCAGAATATTTTGATTAAGGATAGATAACTAGTTATTTGTTTGATAGTCAGTTTGTTTTATAGGTAATTGGTATGTGGTTAGTAACTAAAATTACCTATATTTCAGCGTTTCTGGAAGTAATGTATTAATCAACCTAATTTTTAGTTCTATGAAAAACAAAACGTCATTATCCTTGTTTATGCTGATGTTCAGCATTCTATTGTCTGTCAGCAGTTGTAAGAAAAAGCCTGATGATGCGGCTATTACAGAAAGTGTTAAAGTTAAAACGCAAAATATACAAGGGGTGAATGTGTCTGTGAAAGAAGGGGTAGTAACACTAAGTGGAGAGGTAGAGACACAAGACCTGATTGCACAGGCCGAAGAGGCTGCCAAAACTGCAGATGGAGTAAAGTCTGTGGTAAATACGCTAACAGTAAAAGCCCCTCCTGCACCTGTTGAGCCAGAAAGAACTTTCTCACCAGATGATAGTTTGAAAACAGCTGTGGAGGATAAATTTAAGCAATACAACATCAGTGGTGTAACAGCATCTGTAAAAGATGGTGTCGTAATGCTTGAAGGAACTGTGAAGCGTTCTAAATTGCAAGATGTTATAAAAGCCTCAAATGAAGCAAAGCCTAAAAAAGTTGATCGTTCTAAGTTGGTTGTCAATTAAACAACGGCAGTTATAGATTGATTTTGAAATTACTGACATAGATTGGATTTACTACTAACTATAAAATTTTATGGCACTTACTGATAAATATCAACCGGTTATTAACCTGGCAAACAGCAAAGGCATAACCAATCTTCAGGTTAAAGAACAAGACAATGTTTTATATATTGATGGAACGGCTCCCAGTGAAGAAGTGAAACAGCAGATATGGGATACCTATGGAGCTATTGATCCCGATTATCGTGCAGGTGATCTGGTGCTTAACCTGGAAGTAGCCGGACCGGCAGCTCAGGAAACTACATACACTGTGAAAAGTGGTGATTCATTGAGCAAAATTGCCAAAAACTACCCTGGACTAACATGGCAGAAGATTTATGAGGCCAATAAAGACCAGATTAAAGATCCCAATCTGATTCATCCGGGACAAAAACTCAAAATACCAACTGTATAAGGGTACTCATTAAAAAAGCAGCTAGTGTAAGTAGCTGCTTTTTTACTGGATGCTATCCGGATTTGGATTGAAAACTGTAATTTGGCACATGTAATCGTTACATTCTTCAATCACTTAACACCATGAAAATTCTCCTTCTTTCCTGTTTGGGCTTCTATGCACTGACAATGAGTACATTTTTTCCAAGTGAAGAAAATAAGTCAGTTGCAAAAGCCGACCGTTGTTATGAAATGCGCATTTATTATGCTGAGCCTGGCAAACTGGAAGATCTGCTGGCACGTTTCCGCAATCATACTACCAAGATTTTTGAAAAACATGGCATGACCAATGAAGGCTATTGGCTGCCCATAGATAATAAAGACAATAAGCTGGTCTATGTATTGTCGTATCCAAGTCGGGAAGCCAGAAATAATTCGTGGAAGTCTTTTGGCAGCGATCCGGAATGGAAGAAAGTAGCTTCCGAATCTGAAAAGAATGGAAACCTGGTAGCTAAGGTAGAAAGCTTTTTTATGAAGACGACAGACTTCTCTCCAAAGAAGATTACTAAAAAAGGTTCTGCTAACCGCGTTTTTGAATTACGTACTTATAAGGCGACCTCCGGTAACCTACCCGCTTTGCTGTCACGCTTTCGTGATCATACCACTAAACTTTTTGAAAAACATGGTATGACAAATCTGTGGTATTGGACTTATACTGACAAAGAGCAAGGTGCTGATGATATGTTAGTATATATTCTGGCACATCCCAGTCAGGAAGCTGGACTAAAATCATTTGAGAAATTCCGTGATGATCCGCAATGGCAAAAGGTACGCAAAGAGTCAGAGGATAAAGCAGGTGGTTCTCTTACCGTCTCTGTTGAATCTCTGTATATGGTACCAACCGATTTCTCTCCTGTAAAATAAACATTCTGTTTCCGGCTTTGTTAGCTTATCAATAAAGCCGGAAACAACTGTCAGGCAGGAAATGATATCTTGCCCATTGTGACATTGGGAATCCCTGGCCGATTACCAAAGTTAACAAGTCCTCCTGCCACAGTCTCATTGGCAAGGATTGCAAACAAAACAGCTTCTTTTGCATCTGGCAAAATCTGCAAATCTGCCGTTGTCTTTAACACATTATCAGGCAATAACTGATGCAGGTGTTTTACCAGTACTGGATTATGCATGCCTCCTCCACTCATATACACTACCGCTTTGTCAGAAAGATTATTACGCTTTACTGCCTGAGTAATCCCTTCTGCTGAAAATCGGGTAAGTGTAGCAATAAGGTCCTGTGGTGAGATATTCTCTGTTTGTGATTGTTGTTGCGCCTGATGTACATAGGCCAGACTGAATAGTTCAGGACCTGTCGTCTTAGGAAAGCCAGCCTGGAAGAAAGGATGATTCAATAAGGTTGTCAACAGTGATTGATGCACACTTCCAGATGCGGCAATGGTTCCGTTTTCATCAAAAGGTTGATTGTAGTGTAAACGGGAGAATGCATCAATCAAGGTATTGCCAGGCCCAACATCAGTCGAAAACATTTTAGTTGCATCCAGATCGCCTGACAGAAAGGTAAAGTTGGCAATGCCTCCGATATTCAGCATGATACGGTCTTCGCCTTTCTGCGAAAATAGTATGTAGTCTCCATATACAGCCAACGGCGCTCCTTCTCCACCGGCAGCTATATGTTTCTGTCTGAAGTCACTCAGTGTGATAATACCCGTTTGTACTGCTATATGATCTCCATCTCCTATCTGAAGGGTGGCATTGGGAAAATCAGGTTGTTTGTGCAGACTCTGCGGGGCATGGTAGATGGTCTGGCCGTGGCTGGCAATCAAATCTATCTCAGCAGGTGTATATTTCCATTTTTGTAAACATTTCAGAATCATGGATGCATGCAGCTTCCCAATCCATGGATTAAGAAGAGTAAGTGTTTCCAGATCTACCTGCTTTTTAGAAAAAACAGTCCGGATGGTTTGTTTAATATCGTCTGTATAAGAAATGGTATCAAAGGCGAGTAGTTCTGTTTTTGCATCAATACCACTCCCTGTAAACTGACATAATGCTACATCCAATCCATCCAGAGAAGTACCTGACATAAGGCCAATGATAAGGCGCTGTGGTTTCTGAGCAATTTGGTAAAGCCTGGCTATCTGAGTATTCATGCTGGTAAGGTAGCCGATTTTTGATAAAAAGTAAAAGCAGTAACTATTCTTCGTACTCTTATTCAGATTATTGGGCATCAAGTGAACTCCTTAAAATGCTTCTTACCTATTTTATGTGGTTCAGCATCAATACAAGGCTCATGTCTTAGTAAATCTAAATTAATATATCTGTAACTCATAAAATTTATCCTGATGTAGAAGAGATAAAAGCCGAACCAATTCGAGTTGATAAGGCTTATAAGAACATCGATAGCAGAAACGTTACATTCGCCATCGATATGACCACAGGTGAATACAATTCTTTGTCAAAGAATCAATCTATATAGACTCTTTAACATCATTGCAAGCATAGACAAACACCACTATCACAGTAGAATGTATTATAGAACAGGCATTGCCTGATATTACTTTATTAAATCATGAACAGGAAACGTTATATCTCACTTATTTTAATATTAGGCACTTTAACGGCATTAGGCCCTTTTTCGATAGATATGTATTTGCCGGGATTTCCGGCTATGGCAAAATACTTGCACACAGATGTCGCTGGGGTAGCACTATCACTCTCCAGTTTTTTTATTGGTCTGGCAGCGGGACAACTATTGTATGGACCTCTGTTAGATAAATTTGGACGCAGGAAGCCTTTATTATTTGGTTTAAGCGTTTATATCCTTGCCTCTATCGGCTGTGCGATGATTACATCACTGAATGAACTGATTGTTTTGCGTGTGATCCAGGCCATAGGAAGTTGTGCGGCAGCAGTAGCGTCTATGGCCATGGTACGTGATCTGTTTCCAGTCAATGAAAATGCCAAAGTTTTTGCGCTGCTGATGCTGGTAGTAGGTGCATCGCCTATGGTTGCGCCGACTATTGGGGGCTATGTAACGGCAGGGCCAGGATGGCAGTGGGTATTTATCATACTGGCCATTATGGCTGTTTTTATTCTGGTAGCTGTATTACTTGTGCTACCAGATACCTATAAACTTGATCCAACTATTTCATTGAAACCAAAGCCAATCATAACCGGCTTTTTAAATGTGTTTAAAGTACCACAATTCTATACCTATACTTTCACCGGCTCCTTTGCCTTTTCCGGACTGTTTGCTTATGTGGCCGGATCACCATTGGTATTTATGAAAGTATTTGGTGTAGATGACACAGTCTTCGGTTGGATATTTGCAGGAATCTCAGTTGGTTTCATTGGCTCAAGTCAGGTGAATAGCTTGGTGCTTTGCTATTTTACCAGTGAGCAGATTGTTAAGATTGCTTTGCCAGCACAGGCTCTGGTGGGAATATTATTTCTGATTGGTTCGGTATTAGGTATACTTGGTTTCTGGGGTACTATTGTCATGATTTTCCTGTTCATGTGCTGTCTGGGCATGATCAATCCAAATGCTGCTGCATTAACCCTTGCCCCATTCTCCAGAAATGCAGGTACAGCTTCATCGTTGTTTGGTGCATTACAATTAGGTATTGGTGCATTGGTATCAACTAGTGTTAGCTTTTTTGACAGTCTTTCTGTTGTACCCTTAGCAGCTGTAATGTGTGCTACAGCAGGTATTGCCTTCTTGATATTTTTTATCAGCCTGCGTATAAACCGAGGAAAATTTACAGGGGTGACTGGCGAGAGAGTAGTTGTTAGTCATTAGTACTGTGTCGCTAATACTTCAAAAAGCTCTACTAAAATAAAAAGCCTGCCTAAAAGATGTAAGTCAATTTAGGCAGGCTTTTTATTTTTCAGAGATACTATTTTTTCAGATGTTTATCCAGAAAGGTGAGTACTCCCTCATAGGCTTTTATTTCATTGTCTTTCTTTACAAATCCGTGGCCTTCGTCATCAAACACTATATATTCTACGGGAACGTTGTTCTTCTTTACCGCCGCCACAATCTCATCTGATTCTACTTTTAAGACTCTCGGATCGTTCTTTCCTTGAATGACAAGCAACGGTTTTTTGATTCTTTGGGTATGGAAGAGTGGTGATTTGTTATAAAGAGCCACAGAATCTGTAGCCGGATTCCCCATCTCTTTATATAGTGCATCTTTGAAAGATCCCCACCAAGGTGGAATACTTTTTAATGTACGCAGCCAATTGGCAACGCCAAAAATATCAACGCCTACCTTAAACTCATCCGGGGCAAATGTTAAAGCAGCCAGAGTCATATATCCGCCATAGCTACCTCCCATAATTCCTATTCGTGTTGTATCTGCCCAAGGCAATGAGGCTAAATATTTCTTTGAGGCAATACAGTCTTTCAAATCAGCATCTCCATGTTTTTGATCATCAGCAGTAAAGAAGGTCTTTCCATACCCTGAACTTCCTCTGTTATTTACTGTTAAGATGGCATACCCATGATTGACCAGATATTGAATCATAGGAGAATAATTGAGTCGCGTCTGGCCTCCTGGTCCGCCGTGAATCATCAGCATTACAGGAGTTTTCTGATCTGGTGTGGCTGTCTTAGGCTTATATAGAATATTTGGAATCTCCAGTCCATCATACGATTTAAACCGAACTACCTCTCCCTCTATCAAGTCACTTGCTGCAATCTCTTTATTCATTGCATTGATTAACTCTTTATATTCGGTCGTTTCAAAATTGTAGACATACAGGCTATTGGGTGATTTGGAACTGCTTACATAAAATGCCATTTGTTTTTCTGAATCCGAAATAGTCACTCCTGTGATTTCGCCCGCGGGCAGAGAGGGTAATTTCACCAATTGATTGTCGGCTGCTGTATAGATCTTAATCTGTGTTTTTGCATCGTTGTTAATACCGATTACCTTGTATTTTCCTTTCTTTGAAAAGTACATATACGAAATATCCCATGGCTCTTCTGCCTCTTTCTGTGCCTTTCCACTTATCAGATCATAGCTTTTCAAGTACGCAAATTCACTTCCTTCATCTGTAGTATAATATAGTTTTTTATTGTCGGGGCTAAAGGTTTGGGGGCTATTGGCAACATCTCCTGTATGTTTTGTAATCAAAGATGTCTTTTTCGTTTGCGCATCATAGAGGTAAATATCGGTATTGCTTGTAGTTATAGACTTGTATAAGGCCAGATATCTCTTATCATCGGATATTGCCCCTACATCTAGTCCCTGTTCATTCTTGAAGATAAGCTTTGACTGAAGCTTTGTGATATCCATTTCATACAGATCAAAAAATTGAGGGTTTCTTTTGTTTGTCACATAAAAGAAGCTTTTCTTATCCGCACTCCAACCAACAAATTCGGATTTTGCCGTTGTATCAGGAGTCAGATTGGTAATTTTTCCATCCAAGTCTTTTTTATAGATGTTGGTTATTTCATTTCCTCCTTTATCACTTGAAAACAAGATGCGTTCGTCTGTTGGAAAATAGGAAATAGCAAATATGGAATTCGTTTTTGATTCCGTCTGAGCTTTGGGTGTCCCACCGGTCAAAGCTATTTCATAGGCATTAAATATTCCGGATTGGTTACTTGTAAATAATAATTTGGACTCATCCGGAGAAAATGAACTTCCGGAAAGCCTCACTGTATTCATAAATTGTGATATGGTATATTGCTTGGGTGGTGATGCAGAATCAGTGTTTTCACCTTTACTTTCCGGAGAAGTGCATTGCCAGAGTATGCCTGCACTCACTAATCCAATGATCAGATAAATGACTTTCTTATGCATAAGGAAACAGGTTAAGTAGTAGCTTTTTTGTGGAATGGTAAGATACAAATTATTCTATAAGCTTGTTTTGTTTTCGTGATTTGTTACTTCCACAGGTTGCCTGTCGCAAGGAGGGAAACTCAAAAAGAGAAGGAAAATTAGTGTCTTTCCAGGTAAGCTGTTGCTAGTGTCGACTATTTTGTTGTCGACACTAGCAACAGCTTACCTGGGATGGTAAAAAGAATAAGTGATAAGGGGTCAACTCTTCTAATCGTAAGACAAATTATTCTGTTTGGGTTATTCTGTTTTGAGTGAGGTCACTGGATTGGCCAGGGCTGCTTTCACCGCCTGGTAGCTCACCGTTACCAGCGTGATGAGTAAGGCTAACGCCGCCGCCAGGGCAAACACCCACCAGGCGATGGAAATGCGGTAGGCGAAATCTTCCAGCCAGCGGTTCATGGCATAATAAGCGATAGGCCAGGCAATCAGATTGGCAGTCAGCACCAGTGCCAGGAAGTCCTTGGAAAGCAGACCAATAATGTTTGTCACACTGGCTCCGAGTACTTTGCGGATGCCGAACTCCCTGTTACGTTGCTGGGCGGTAAAGGTAGCCAGGCCAAACAGACCCAGACACGCAATGAAAATGGTCAGGCTGGCAAAGATGCCCAGGATTTGCCCAATTTTCTGTTCGACCCGATAAACCGATTCAAACCGTTGGTCGATGAAGGAGTACCCGAAAGGTGCATCAGAGGGGAAGGCACTCCACTGTTTTTTGAACGAAGCCAGTAAGTCCGCAATGTCTTTGGTTTTTACCTTCACCAGAATACTGCCCGAATTCTCGCCCATAATCATAATGAGTGGACCAATCTTTTCGTGTAGGGACTTAAAATGGAAATCCTTCACCACACCAATGACCGTATAAGCTCGTTTTGTACCGTTTCCATCTACAATGCGGAGTATTTTTTTTCCCAGCGGGTCCTTCTGCCATCCCAGCGACTTAACGGCAGACTCATTTATAATCACCGCCAGAGAGTCGGTGCCAAAGTCCCTGGAAAAATTTCGTCCTTGAGCCAATTCCATTCCCAGCGTGGGTACATACTCCTCATCGACCCGGTAGTGCCCCATTACTACATTTTGGGTCGGATGGTCTTCGGGAAAAACGGGACTATAATCATAATTGGTCGGTCCTACTGGAATGTAGTCGGAGATACTCGCCCGTACCACGCGTGAATCTTGCAGAAGCTGGTTGCGGAAAGCCTGCTCATTTTTTCGCAGGGCATAGGTATCGTGAATCACTATTACCTGCTCTTTATCAAAGCCGATCTTCTTGTTCTGCATGAAGGTCAGTTGCTGATAAACGACGGTAGTGCCCACTACTAGGATGATGGAAATAAAAAACTGGAATACCACCAGTACACTTCGCAACCGAAGACCCGATTGACGGCTGCCCGATAACAGTTGCATTGTCGGATTGCCTCCTTTGAGCACGGCAATCGGTTTGAACGAGGATAGGAAAAATGCCGGATAACTTCCAGCGAGTAAGCCCACTAATAGACATAAGACAGCCAGCCCCGCTACTGACCAGCCTTGAGCAATGGAAAAAATAGAAAACGTTTTACCTGTCAGACTATTGAAAGCCGGCAGGCAGAAAATCACGATGAGTACGGCCAACAGCAGTGCGAAACCGGCCAATAGCATCGATTCAGACAAAAATTGACCAACTAGTTGTTCTTTCACTGACCCCAGCACTTTGCGGATACCTACTTCTTTGGCTCGTTTTGCAGCGCCTGCCGTCGAAAGATTCATAAAGTTGATGCAGGCAATGAGCAGCATAAAGCCGGCAATAGTCGAAAAAATGTACACGTAGCGAATATCTCCATTGGCTTCCAATTGGTCATATTGGTGCGAGTGCAGATGGATGTCAGTGAGTGGTTGCAGGAAAAACCCCATTTGATTGTCTGCCTTCCGTAAGTCAGCTGTAGTAGCGCCCAGGTATTGTTTGAATTCTGGCTCAATGAACCGGTTGACAATTGTGGGTAGCTTGGCTTCCAATTGCTTATAATCATAGCCTTTCTTCAGTACTATGTAGGTCGGGAAGTTAAAATTGGCAAATATCTGTTGCTTGGCATCTTCGTGGTTGAGCATGGTCGCAAACAGATCGAAGTGGAAATGGGTATTGGCCGGAACCTTCTCAATCACACCCGTTACTTTATACGTATTATTCCAGCTTTTCAACTGGAGCATTTTACCCATCGGGTCCTGGTTGCCAAAGTACTTCCGGGCAGTGGCCTGGGTAATCACCATCGTATTGGGTTGCGACAAGGCCGTTTTGGGATCACCTTTTAGAAAGGGGATGTCGAATACCTGAAAAAAATTAGAGTCAACATACACAAATTTG
This sequence comes from Xanthocytophaga flava, assembly GCF_030068545.1. Classification (NCBI taxonomy): domain Bacteria; kingdom Pseudomonadati; phylum Bacteroidota; class Cytophagia; order Cytophagales; family Rhodocytophagaceae; genus Xanthocytophaga; species Xanthocytophaga flava. The sequence goes on from NZ_JASJOR010000016.1 coordinate 123,411, forward strand.
TCTTCCTTGAATGTCCGGTTTCCATAGGTCACAAAGGGATTGCCCGAAACCCGCAGCCGCGTCGATTCTTCTACTTCCGGATAATCTACCCGCATTTGTCGCGCTAATGGAGCACCTAATGCAGTTGCATCCAGCACCTGTCCGTTGAATTTACCGCTGAAACCCATCCGGTAAATGCGGTCAGCTTTACTAAAATGGCGGTCGTAGGTCAGTTCATCAAGTACGTACAAGGTAATCAGCAGGCATGTGGCAATGCCGATGGCCAAACCAAAAATATTGATAGCCGAAAAAGCTTTGTGGCGCCTTAAGTTGCGCAGGGCGATAGTCAGATAGTTCTGGAGCATAGTGACAAAGTATAGAGGTAAACCTTTGAGAGTAAGATGCTTAATTGAGTTGGCAGGTTGCATGCAATGAAAAAATAGCATCTTATTCTGAAATAGGATGTAAAGAAGATGGCTCAGATAACACTGCTTTGATAAGAATCTCGTCAAATACCTCTTTGAACAAATCAATTCATAGCAAAAGCTTGCTATTTTCTAATCTCTTTAAACAGAATAAATGAGTCCACTCCCTTTATCCAGCGATTGGATAGCTGTCATATCCTCAGAAGACAACTCAAAGTCAAATACATTGAAATTCTCAATTATCCTTTCTCTGGTTGCTGATTTGGGAATAGCCACCACTTCTCTTTGAATTAACCATCGTAGCACCACTTGGGCAATGCTCTTGTTATACTTGCTTGAAAGTGCTTTTAAAAGTTCATTCCTAAAAAGATTGTTTTTACCCTGAGCAAAGGGAGCCCATGACTCCAACTGGACGCCTTGAGATTTCAACGCTTTCTGCATCTCTGTTTTTTGGGAAAATGGATGCGTCTCCACTTGATTGACTGCGGGTATCACACTATGCTGTGTAAGCAAACTCTGAATCTGATTCATAGTAAAATTACTTACCCCTATAGCCCTTACTTTCCCTTCTTTGTACAATTCCTCCATGGCTGTCCAGGAGGAATGTATGTCTCCCTGTGGGAGGTGAATCAAGTACAGATCAATATAGTCAAGACCCAAATTTTTTAGCGAGGTTTCAAAGGCGCGCTTTGCTTTCTCATATCCGGTATCCGCTGGCAAAAATTTTGTGGTCACGAAGATTTCTTCTCGTTTAACACTACTTTTTTTAATCGCTTTGCCCACGGATTCCTCATTACCGTATGCCGCAGCGGTGTCGATCAGTCTGTAGCCACTATGTAATGCATGTAGCACAGACTGCTCACACTGTGAACCCTCCCGAAGCAAGTATGTTCCAAAACCAAGCAGGGGCATTTTTACACCGTTATTTAATGTTATGTTCATTAGGGTATATTTGTATGCTGGTTTTCTATATGTTTTTACATAGAAAGACATATCACCTGGAGTATGCCTTGCTTACTTGCCTTGCAGGCCTGCCAGGATTGCCGGATAGCGTTCTCCCTGAAGGCTAATGCTGTCCAAAGCCTTAGCGATAGTAGCTAAGTCATCAGCAGGTAAGGTGATATTTACACCACCTATATTCTCTTCTAAGCGAGTCATTTTTGTGGTTCCTGGAATTGGTACAATCCAGGGCTTTTGCGCCAGCAGCCATGCCAGGGCAATCTGTGCTGGTGTTGCGTTATGCTCTGCCGCAATCTTTGTCACCAGGTCAACAATGGTTTGATTCGCTTCACGGTTTTCTTTGCTAAAGCGGGGCATGACATTTCTCCAGTCGGTCTTGTCAAATTCGGTGTTTGCATTCATCTTGCCCGTTAAAAATCCTTTGCCTAACGGACTAAACGGAACGAAGCCAATGCCCAGTTCTTCCAGGAGTGGAATGATCTCTTTTTCAGGTTCACGCCAGAACATGGAATACTCGCTTTGCAGGGCTGCCACAGGTTGCACGGCATGTGCTCTGCGGATACTTTGCACGCCAGCTTCACTCATACCAAAGTATTTTACTTTGCCTTCGGCAATCAGATCTTTTACAGTTCCGGCAACGTCTTCAACAGGCACATTCGTGTCTACACGGTGTTGATAAAACAGGTCGATATAATCGGTTTGCAGATACCGGAGCGAGTTTTCGGCCACCTGTCTGATGCGTTCCGGGCGACTATCCAACCCATCTGTATTCCTGCCATTTACAAATCCAAACTTGGTAGCAATGACTACTTTATCACGTACAGGATGCAATGCTTTTCCTACCAGCTGTTCATTGGCGCCTTGTCCATACGCTTCTGCGGTATCAAAAAACGTAATGCCCCATTCATAGGCTTTTTGAATGAGGGCAATGGCCTCACTTTCATTGGTTGCCGGACCATACCCGTGGCTTAATCCCATGCATCCGAAACCAAGTTCGGACACTGTTAATCCTGAACTTCCTAAGTGTCGTGTTTTCATTTTGTCTGTTTTTTGTGTGTTTACTGCTGCAAAATTGCGGAAGAAGGACAATCCGGTTGGTATACAGATTACAGGTTTTGCTACCACTATTACGGATTGGGAAGGCTGCTAATAAAAGGGATTACCGGAATGTGTACTTTTACTATTGGGATCACTCTCTTATTGTCCTCCTAAAAGTAGGTTCTTTCAGGAGGACAGGAAGGATATTTTCTTCCCAGGTTGTGTGTTATCACCAACCTGAACGGCGGGAAATAGCTCGTTGGTGATAACACCAATGAGGGGAATAAAGAGGATTTACCCGAATGTTTACTTTTGTAGCGATAAAGAATACGGTATGGAAGAGATTGTAAAAATTGACAGCATCGCCCAATACAATGCCATGCGGGGCGTACCTACCAAACATCCGCTGGTTACAGCGATTGACCAGTCGAAAGCGAAACCGCTGCCCGCCAGGTCATTCAACTTTGGTTTGTATGCGGTGGGGTTAAAAGAATTAAACCAAGGCCAGTTACGTTATGGAAGAAAGCACTATGACTACCAGGAAGGAAGTTTGATATTTATAGCACCCGGACAGGTGGTAGGTGTGGAACCCAGCGTTGACCTATTTGCCCCGAAAGGCTGGGTATTGCTCTTTCATCCTGACCTGATCAACGGCACTTCACTGGGCAAACACATTCAGGAGTATTCTTTCTTTTCGTATGATGTACATGAGGCACTTCACCTGTCAGATAAAGAGAAAGGTATTGTGATAGACTGCTTCTCAAAAATTGAGTATGAGCTGGATCAAAATATAGACAAGCACAGCAAAAGACTGATTGCCTCCAACATCGAGTTGCTGCTCAATTACTGCATCCGTTTTTACGACCGCCAATTTATTACGCGTGACACGGCAAACAAAGGGATTCTGGAACGGTTTGAATACATATTAAAAGGTTATTTTTCATCCGATAAACCACAGAACGAAGGCTTGCCTTCTGTAGCGTATTGCGCCGAAGCCTTGCATTTATCGCCTAACTATTTTGGTGATCTGGTTAAGAAAGAAACCGGCAGATCTGCTCAGGAATACATTCAATCAAAAGTAATAGAGATGGCCAAAGAAAGAGTGTTTGACTTGAATAAATCGGTGAGTGAAATTGCCTACGAATTGGGCTTTAAATACCCGCAGCATTTCATCCGTTTATTCAAACAAAAAACAGGGGTTACGCCAAATGCTTACCGGATGATGAATTGAATGAACTACGGATTATAAATCTCAATTTTCAACTTTATTTCATTCATATCTAGTTATTGAAATGTTTTAGATGAGTCATTATAGTATGCTTCAACATAATACCTAAAGTTGTGTACTATATTTTTACAAAAACTCAACAAGCAGCAACTGGCTATGAAAGTGACTATAAGTCAATCACTCTCATAGCCAGTTGCTATGGGCTGCAACATTTTCTAGAAATACTGTATCATAGAGATGGCTATAAGGCAGATGATGATATGGAGTTAAACGATCTATGGCTATTGATCGGGGTTACTCAAGGCTTTGTAAGAGGCCTGTAGTTCTTCTTCTGTTTCTGGTAATTGAACTTTTAATCCATAGGTTACGCGGGCTTGAATGCTTTCCACAAAAGGTTTAAACTGTTCGTGATAGTTTGCAAAAGCCGTTTGGTAATCTTCATTGGCGTGAAGTTCTTTCGCCAACAGGGTAGCACCTTGTATTGCCAAGCTGGTACCCATACCTGTGAAAAAGCTTGGCGCGTATGCCGCATCCCCTATCAGGCCTACGCGTCCAGTTGTCCAGGTGGACATATGAATCTGACAAGCTTCATCAAAATACAGGTCATCGGCATGAAGCATTGCATCCAGAATTTCCGGAAGTTTCCAATGGGTGTTGCCCGCAAAATATTCTCTTAGAATTTCCTTCGGTTGTTCGGGATTCCGGTAGTTCCAGTTTAGTTTAGGCGCCCGAAATAACAGGATAGCGTTCGCTCCGTTTTTAAATTGATAAATGACAGCCTGTTTGCCCAGCTCACGATACACAATACCTGTAGATTTGGGTCTGCCTGTTTGTATCTGGCCTGCTACAGCAAAGGCAAAATAGACCCCTAGAAACTTTTTGAATGTGTCTTCAGGACCGAACGCAAGTCTTCTGACAGTAGAATGGGTCCCATCCGCTCCAAACACAAAATCATACATTTTTCGTCCTCCTTTTTGGAAAGACACTTCCACTTCATTTTCGTGCTGGATCAATGCAGTGATGCTATTGCCAAAAAGGATCTCTACTTCCTCTTTTGGAATGGTTTCGTATATAATTTTTACCAGATCGCCCCGGTGAATTTCAATATCCCCCAAATACTCCTCCAAGGTATTGATGGCAAACGTAGCTAGTGTTTGATCGTCGGCATTGACGACCTCATCTGTGTGAACAAACTCATGGGCTTTGATTTGGTCATATATGCCCATTTCCCTGACTATATCCAGGGCTTCTCCACGCACATCGATAGGGGAGCCGCCTGTTCTCAGATCGGTGCCGAGTTCCACTACTGTCACCTGATAGCCAAATTTATGTAACCAATAGGCCAACGTTAATCCGGCAAAACTTGCCCCAACTATTAACACTCGTTTTTTCATCGCTTTCAAGGGTATTTTTATAGTTCGATAGTATTTACAATGCAAAACTAATGGTAGCTTTGGGAGTAAAATATTCGATTTACTACTAATTTTAGTCGGAAAAATGAATACTAAAGATAGTCTGCTTGCTGACAGTGAAATTCTTCAATTCACTGACAAAGTAGGATTAAGATTAGATAAGGAATTTGAACATCTACAGGTCAACTTTTTTAAAGGCTTTGTTTTTCTGCCTGATATGGCCATTCACTTTGGGTCCTTTTATGCAACCAATGATTTCACCCGCATAACTGCCACGTCTGCCATAAGTGATGGGATTGGCTTTATATTTCATAATATTTTTGAGGTTGATGGGATTGCTGAGGCCGATAAAAGCAATCGAATTGCAACTCCACCCTATGTGCGTATATTTCCGTATAGCATTAGTCAAAAAATATCTTTTGCAAAAGATACCTGGGTAACACATGTTTCCATCAGCATTAGTGCCGGGTATTTGAAAAATTTCCTGAAAGAAGAGTCTGACCATTTCCAGTTTCTATTTGACAATACCCATAGCTTTTGGATAGAGGAACTGATGACCGATGACATTGTACGCACAGTAAATGAGATTGTGAAGAAGGAAGAGCCCGATAGTATGAAAAGTTTTTATTACAAGATCAAGGCAATGGAGTTGCTTTTCTATCTGTTTGAGAGCTTGCGAAAGCGTCAGACCGCTGGTAGTGTAAAACTGAGTCACAAGGAAATTGACGCTGTGTATCGGGTGCGGGACAAGATTGTGTCGTCATTGAGCCAATCCAGCAGTATAGAGGAATTAAAGCAAATTGCGGGTATGAACGAATTGAAGCTCCGCAGGATTTTCACACAGGTATTTGGGATGGGCATTTATGACTACTATCAGCATTTGCGTATGAAAGAAGCCGCCCGACTTTTGCGTGAGGAAAATGTATCTGTATCGGAAGCAGGCTTTCAAATGGGTTTTGAGAACCTGGGTCACTTTACGAAAGTATTTGAAAAGCATATAGGCATGAAGCCCAAAAAATACGTTCAATCTTTCAAGGGTACAAATACCAAACTGATAGTAAGAAATGAGGGATGACTCTGTTGATACTACTGACAGATTGGATCAGGTGCTTGTTTAAAGAGTAAGACATGCTATTATGGTGTAGGCATTAGACGTTATACCCCTCAATTACCGCTGGTGCCCACACATAGCTGATTACTTCTTCTTCACCTAATGATGTGCGACCATACACTGATTTATTCACTTGGAAGCCTGATTAAATTTTCTTTCGCCCATTCATTGTTGGGATCAATGCTTAATATTTGATTATAAATCAGTTGGGCTTCTGTGTACTTTTGTTTGGTGTGAAGTTCAATAGCTTTTTTTTCCAATCGGTAAACTTCAAGTTGTTTTAAATTCCCGTTAGCAAATTCATTGTCCGGGTCTCGTTTGAGAATTTTCTTATAAGCTTCTATGGCTGCATCCACTTGTTGTGCTTTGTGTAGTTCATATGCCTGGTAGGATAGATAGGAAGTTGAAAAAGGGCTATAGAAAATCAAAAAGGTCAACCCTGATATATACATCAACCCCGTTGCCCACTGCAAATACTTGTCAAACTTTGCTGTATAAGCAACTAAAACTCCCCAAAGTAAGCCACCGATATGAGCAGCGTTACCTATTTTCCAAGTGCCGGCCTTTGTCAGGATTACACCTACCACAAGCCAAACTAAAAAGAGATTGACAGTATTTTTAGTCAGGTAGTTTTTGTACTCTTCTGTTGTTTTACTTTTTACAAATAAAAAACCAAATAACGCATACCCGATACCAGAAAGACCAATACCTGTTGTGTCAGCAAAGGCAAGCTGTGCTAACGAACTTACCAGTGCAGAGGATAAAATGAAAAGGATACAAAATGCTTTGTTAGTTTCAAATTCAATCTTTTTTCCAAGTATCCATAGCCAATACAAATTGAAAGCGATGTGCCATATTTCAACATGTAAAAAATTAGAAGTAATTAGTCCCCAATAGTCACCACCAAAAATGTCGGTCATTGAAGGTGCTCCCCATTTTCTGTAAGCTTCCCAAGTATCACGGTTATCTTGTAAGTTGATACCGATGAACAACACTATACTTACCAAGCCGCAAATTACTGTTATAATGGGAATATACTTTTTGAAGGTTATATCGGTAGGTGGGTTACTAATTTCTTCCATAAGAGGGTGGTTCTGAAATTTCAGACAACGTTTTGTGGTTTTAGATTTGGGTAGATGTCATAACAAAAAGACTGTCAGCCCAGCTTTTGCAAAGGGGAATAATTATAGTTAGATCTAATCTCCACTACTAAAACTATATACATCGCCTCCGTTTTTTGAACATGGAATATAGAAAGTTTTTGGTAAGCCCTTACGAAGATCTATTGATCCTGTTTTTCTTAAATTACATTCTTCTGAATTTTCCAAATAACACAGCTTGTTATCCTGCAACGTGTCAGGTAAACTTTCTGGCATCCCAACATAGTACTTACCAACAAATCTATTTTTCATATCATAGATTTTAATGTTGCTGGTACCATGACACATGTCACTACCTGTGCTGAAAACAAAAAAGGAAGTCAAAATTTTATATTGCCTTCCGTTGTCCATATGAACTACTCCTAAATAGTTGATTTTAGTTTTGTTGCAGTCTTTTTTGTGGGTCAAATCATATATGTATTCTCTTACAATGCCTTTTTTCAAAGCTTGTTGCTCTAATTTTTGAAGCTTTATGTATTCTGATAATGAGTCATCATTAGGAGCTAAAGAGCATAAAACCAGCAAGGAAATAGCCAGTACCAATAGTATTACTGGTGTTAACAACAGATGTATTCCTGCATTAGTATTTGTCATCTTTTTTAATTTTTAGATCTGTCAGTCCAATAAGAAAGTTGCAACATGTGTAGTATTTACTATCCTTGTTTGGTGTCCACCTGTCAACAACATGGTATTGTGTTGTCGTTTTGCCTTCTAAGACCCATTGTGAGCCATCTGATCCTAAAAGTTCTGTTTCATTGGTTTTCATATTCCAAAAGTCAATCTGATGCATATGCGTTTGAAACATTTCCCAAGTTGCCTTATTGATAGTCTTTTGTTTAGAAATTGTCAGTTTTCCCGGTCGATAACCTCCTGCACCATCACACAATTTCCAATAAAGCCTATAGGTGTCCCCATTTTTTTCTATTCTGATTGCAACAGGATTATGAAATGACCTTAACCAGGTAAATCTATACATTTCCTTCTGTGATTTGTTTGCGTAAATAACAGGCTCTCGCATCGCAAACAAATGTTTTGAATACCATGAGTCTGTAAGTGTATCATGTCCAACATACAGTGAAGTATCTCTGAAAATTTCCAGTGGAAAATAAAATTGAGTGCTATCTGTTGGTATAAACGCAGTATCTATTGGTAAGGAATATGTTGACGTATTAGTAGCGTTCTGACTACTCTGTCCTTGACATGATGTCAAAACCGTTAGAAATGAAAAAATAAGTACGAATAGTTGTTTGGTCATTATGGGTCTGTTTTGCAAATTTCATTTAGGCAGATTGCTAATTTACTAACAAAACTACTTATAATTATCTCACGTACAATAAAGCCTTACCCCTTATGTAGTCAAGATACTTAATATATGGCGCGACGATTTATTATCGCATGAACAAATATAGTATGTCCCGGAATGAGTAGCGGCTTGAATTAGAATAGTACAAAGAAAGACGGATCGCTTTCAATGTCAAACTGATTATCTTCGGCAACCTGACAAAAGTCAGACGCTAGTGTTTTTTAGCGATACAAAAACCATTTAAATAACCAATGGCTACAAGTTACACAGAGTATAAAGAAAAAGGATTTTGGAGTAATGATACGTTTTTTGAACTATCTGTTGACTATATGATTAAGACTTTTCAAGCAAAGTCATCTGAGACACAATGGCTAAAAAACTATATTGATCAATGGTTGTTTCATATAGCAAAAGGAAATTTCCCTAGGTTTATTACTATGGGATTTGATAAGTATCTGATCGACGAAAACAGAGTCGATTCTTTTATCGATTTAATTCGGGAGACAAAAAGTTATTTACTTACAAAAGGAGACTGGTTAAGCCACCAGGAATTGAATTTGTTTATTGTACATGATAAGTTACAAAGTAGATGGAGCACGGATTTACCTACAGATACAATTAGTAAAACATTAGATAAACTAGAGCTATTACTTTTGGGAGAATGGCCTTCTCAGGATGAAGTAGCTATCTGGAAAGCATAACTATGAAAAGAATACGAATGAAAAACATACTATATACTGGTGTATTGGCTGTCTTGTCGTTAATATATGTATGCTGTTATACTTATTAAGTTTTATTGTTTTGGAATCTTCTCCGGAGAAAAGACTGAATGAATAGATGTATACTCATTCAGTCTCATAATAAGATTAGGACTAAACCTCTAGTAATGATACGTATTATAATGTTAAGCATGATGGTCAATATTCCTCTCCTCAATCCCCACCTTCCTTAACCAATCAGGGACAAAGAAGCTTGGGCAGGCTTTGTTGTCAAATTGGTTGTGCCCGGCAATCTTGATGTTAGGCGCATAGGCAAGTACTTCATGAATCATTGTTTCGATTTGCTGAGGCGTACGGGTGTCCTGGGCTTTGTGGAAGGTTTTATCCAGGCCCCCTACGTAGCATAGGTGGCGGGAGATGGAGTTGATGCCTGCTACTCCGTTTGTGATCTCGAAAGGGTCTATGGTCAGGTTGTTGTTGTGTTTGACGAACTGGTGACGCTAGCCGTCGAGTAGAATCAGATCAGAGTAGCCGACTTGCTTCCAGTCGTTGCCATAGGGTTTGGGAGCGGTGTGCCAGCGTTTGACATCTTCAGCCGAGATCCAGCGTCCGGCAGGAGTGGCGGTGCAGTGTATAATCAGGTATTGGAAGTGCATGGTGTAGGTGGTTTATTATGCATAGTGGGCTATTGAAAGAGAACAGGACGGGTTATGGATACGTTGTGCTCTTCCCCAGGCTGTGTGTTATCACCAACCTGAACGATGGGAAACAGGGGCGTTGGTGATAACACCAACGACGGGAACGACGGGTTGTGAAGCCGTCCTGTTTTGTTATTTAGGATCTCTCATGGAGAAGAAACCTACTGTTGAAATAAAGGCCAGTAATGAAGCGAAAGCTTGTGTATCGATTCGGTTAACCAGCCAGAGAATATATCCTGAGAAGGTGAATAAACCCAGGGTTGAGGTTTTCCAGTTGTCTAGCACAAACTGGAGGTAATCGTATATCGATTTTGCTATCGGGTATGCGGGTTTAGTTAACACTTACACTATCCTTTTGAAAAGAGTTCCCCTTTTGTCCTTCTGAAAGAACCTTGTGACAAATAGTGTCATGTTTCCTTTCTGAGCGAAAAAATACTCTCCAAATCCAAAGGCCGCCGGTCTTGGCACGAGATTCTTTCAGGAAGACAGGGAAAATGAAAGATCCTTTCAGGAGGCCAATAAGGGAGTATTTTGATAAGTTGATAGCATTGGTTAATGGAGTGTGCCTGATAGCTATAGTGATTTATTTTTCTTTCAATCACTATAGCTATCAACACTTGCAAATGATCCCAATAACGATTGTTTCCTTGGTGAGATAGAAAGCTGATTCCTATGGCAATCAAGTATGGTTTTTAGCGCTATAATGGTTAGCTATACAGATTGATTAGTATAGCGATTGTTGTGTATGAATACTCTCAATCAGGTGTTGAAACTCTTCCAGGCTGCGTACAATCTGGTAAGCACCTCCCTGTGATTCGACCAGTTTCTGAAACTATTTCTGTTCAGGGGTTTGATAGCCTGCTAAGTTCTTAAGTTCGATAAAGTAGCTTTTGCCTGCAAAGAAGTATTCCAGGTCAGATACCCCTTTCACTATGCCTAAGACTTTGTTTAGTGCGCCTTTGATGGCATTATGACTGTTGTTGTTATGGGTATGTAGCAGACCTCTGTAAGCTGAAAAGGTATTCTAGTGCCATTGGAAGCATAAGGCTTGTATACGGGTTTCGGATGGTTGTATGGAAATATGAGGTAGCATTTGGGTATAATTGTGTAGGTGAAAACTCGGTTATTGGTGTGTATTGGTGTATTTGTGGTCCTTTGAGTCGGTTTGTGGTTTTTATTAGCTAACCATTGATTGAATATTAGTTTGCATTAGCCTATTTAGGGTAGTCTATAGGTTTATTTATACCCCTATATATTTATATATATATAGGGGTATATAAATCTATATCCTATATGCGAGACCTAAACGGTAAGAGTATCATTTACCCTACTTGCCTTTGGGGATACAAAGATGATAAGTGGTATCGCGCCGATCTCCTTCCAAACGGATATAGCCAAACTCAACCGCATCCGAGAGCATGCGTTTGACCTTACTTTCATTTTCATGGCTAATCTCCAATACCACTTTTTTCAGCTCCATAGAAGAAGCCTGAGTAGACATAAGTTTGGTAAATGCTTTTTTGATAATATCGCTTAGTTGAACTTGTCCGGCTTTGGGCTGTCCTGTCTGGATCGGTGTATGGTAGTCTGCAGGCATAAAGAAGTCTTTTTCTGTATCCCAGTTAAAATATTTTTCTACCGGATGATGACTATGGGATAACTTGCCCAGGTCAAAGGAAGAGGTAAGTACACGGGTACCAGATGAACTTCAATGATAACACCTATCGATTTCCTGCTAATGCTACTGAGTATGGACATAAAACTGAGTAGTACAATATAGAGTACTTTTCCCAAACCCACACTTTCAAAAGTATAGGCTTGGGTTTTACTCATATCCTAAATTCGGGATCACTCATGTTTATGCATTACTGTGAATTATGCACAAATACATTGTATACAATAAACCAGACACAGTGTGAAGATTACTCATGTACTTCCACTCCCTGTGCCTTCATTTGCTCCAATAGTGAAGCAAACTCCTGGTAGTTAGGATACGAGAACGGATTACCTTTGACATATAAGGCCTTTAAATGAGGAAGCTGAACGAGTTGTGGCCCCAGCTTTCTCATCTGATTGTCTGAAATATCCAGCTCTTCCAGGTTTTTCATTTCAAAGACAACAGGGGGGATAGCTTTTAGTGCATTTTCACTGATATACAAAAGACTCACCTTATCCAGTTTCTGCAGATTCTCTGGTAAAGAAGTGAGGACATTCCCTCTCAGGTAAATCTCCGTCAGGTTTGAAAGATCTCCTATCTGTTCCGGAATCCTGTCTATCTTGTTATAGGAAATAGCCAGGGCTTCCTGGGTTTTAATCTGACAGAGCACCATAGGGAATTCTGTAAACTCGTTGTAATATAGATCGAGATACTTCAATGAATGCAGCTTCCGAAGTTTGGCAGGTAGCTCGCTTAAGTGATTGTGGTAGAATCCTACCCGTTGGAGCGATCTGATTGTAGGGACTACCTTAGGAAATTTTACAAATGCATTGTTATTACACACCAGCTGTTCCAGTCTCTTATTTCTTCGAAGCCTTCTGGGTAATTGTGTTAATGCACACTCTGCCAGATTGATGTTTTGGATATGTTTGTTCTTTCGAAAACGAAGTTTTTTGTAGTTGATTGGATTGCCACTCAAATCGAGTTGTTGCAATGAATCCATTTCAGATACCCAGGCAGGAAGAGAGGTAATACGATGTTTGCGAAGAAGTAAACTTTTCAGATTGCGGCATCGGGCAATTTCCGCAGGTACTTCCTGTAGTCCATTGTTTATTTCTTTTGTTTGCCAGCGAATGATAGGTTCTTTTCTGTTTGAGATAGTATCATACATTTCAACACGTTCATACCGAATGTCTTTATTCTGAAGGTTGATTGTCAGGATGGTATCCGGACGTGTGGTTTGTCGGATTTGTTCCAGTGTGGTAGCCACTCCTTTGTCTGGCGATTGTGCTTGTAATACCAAGCAACTGGCTAATACCCAGAATGTAACAAATAAGTGTTTCATAGGTGTTAATGGATTTTGTTGGATCTAATTTATAACTAATTATTTAGTTGTAAAAGAGTTGAAGATATTTTCTTTTGAAGGAAGAGACGCGGTTTTGAAAATCTCACTGGATTTTATACCTTTCTTTTGCCGCATTCGCCTAACCAACCTCCAAACATGAAGAAAATGTATTTACCTGCTCGGACAGTACTCTGGTGCACTGTCTGTGTATTCTTTTTGGTAGCCTGTAACTCCTCTAAAAGCAAAGGGCCACAGTTTTTAATCACATTTAGCGATAGTCTCAGCAAAGATCCCCTTGATGGCAGGTTGTTGCTTATGATTGCACAGGATACAGCCAAAGGCGAACCTCGTAATCAGGTAGGTGATAGTCCGGGAAGTACCCAGATTTTTGGGATAGATGTAGACGGATGGAAAGCAGGAGAAGAGAAAACAATAGATGGCACTGTATTTGGTTACCCGCTAAAAAGCTTGTCGGAGCTAACGGCTGGTGACTATTATGTGCAGGCGCTACTGCATAAGTATGAAACATGTAAACTGAAAGATGGCCGTGTATTGAAGCTGCCTATGGATAGAGGAGAAGGACAAAACTGGCGTACTGCACCCGGCAATTTGTACAGCGTTCCTGCAAAAGTAACCATTGGTACAGATGGCAATATTGCTGTCACACTCACAAAAGCCAATCCTGCCATTGCTGTTCCCAAGGATACGAAATACATCAAACATATACGTATTCAAAGCAAGCTGCTAACCGAATTCTGGGGACGTCCTATGTACCTGGGTGCCCACGTATTACTTCCTGAAGGATTTGACGAACATCCGGAAGCGCATTATCCGCTTTGTATCAATCATGGCCACTTTCCAAGCGACTTTGACGGATTCAGTCCGGAACCTCCTGCTGCGGATATGGATACCTCTGATTATAGCGACCGTTTCCATATCTATGGCTATAAAAAGATTGTCGCTCAGGAAGCACATAACTTTTACAAAACATGGACAAGTAAAAACTTCCCTCGTATGTTGATTATTGAAATTCAACATGCCAACCCTTATTATGATGATTCCTATGCTGTAAACTCAGCCAATATTGGTCCGTATGGAGATGCTATAACCTATGAACTCATTCCCTATATTGAAAAGCAGTTCAGGGGAATAGGACAAGGCTGGGCTCGGTTTCTATATGGAGGATCAACAGGTGGTTGGGAAGCTCTGGCTGCACAGATATTTTATCCGGATCAATATGGTGGATGTTTTGCTGCATGCCCGGACCCTATTGATTTTCGGGCTTATACACAGGTTAACATCTACAAAGATAAAAACGCCTACTATACCGAAGGACCATTCCGTAAAGTCTCCAAGCCAGGATATCGTAATTACTTAGGGCATATCACCACAACCATTGCCGATATGAATCACCTGGAACTGGTACTGGGTACCAAAACCCGTTCCGGTGGACAATGGGATATCTGGGAGGCTGTTTATTCGCCTGTTGGAGAAGATGGCTATCCTAAACGAATCTTTGACAAAATGACAGGCGAAATAGATACGATGGTGGCACAATACTGGCACAATAACTATGACCTCACGTATATCATGCAGCGAGACTGGTCTGCGTTAGGCCCCAAGCTGACAGGCAAAATCAATATCTATTGTGGTGATATGGATAACTATTATCTGAACAATGCAGTATATCTGGCTGAAGATTTTCTAAAAAAGACGAAAAACTTCACAGAAGGAGGTGAAGTGAAATATGGAGATAGGGCTGAACACTGTTGGAATGGTGATCCTACTTTGCCCAATTATCTGTCACGGTTGCATTACAATACCATGTATATCCCCAAGATTTTGAAGCTAATCGAGAAAAATGCACCCAAAGGTGCTGATCTGAAAAGCTGGCGTTACTAAAAACAATACCCTTCAACCTAACCTATTTGCACCATTTTATTCATGCTTACACACGATTTAGGCAGACAAGTTTTTGGCAATCCTGCCAATGCCGGTAATACTATATCCTTACAGGATGCTAACCAGTTATTAGACGATTGGGTAAAAAATGAGAGTTTAAAAAGGCATATGCGGCAGGTGGCTGCTTTGATGAAAGCATGGGCCAGGGAAGTAGAGAAACTGGATGACGTTGGACAACTGAAATGGGAAACAGCTGGCTTGCTTCATGATGCCGACTGGGATCAGTGGCCTGACGACCATTGTAAACGCATTGTGGAGGAACTGGAGAAACGAGACATTGATCCGGAGATTATTCATGCTATTGCCTCTCATGGACCCCGTTTTTTTGGAGTGGAGCCTGTAACCACTATGGACAAAATGTTGTATGCCTTTGATGAGTTGTCAGGTTTTATCCATGCCTATTCTTTGATGCGCCCCACAGGCTATGAAGGGATGGATGTCAAAGGTGTACGAAAACGACTCAAGGACAAAGCCTTTGCTGCACAGGTTTCCAGAGAGGATATTGCAGATGCAGCACAACGGGCAGCAAGGGAAGTAGACGAACTAATCGCTTTTGCTATTACACATCAGGCAGGTGTGTAAATCTCTTCATTTTAGTATAAAACCTCCGGTGATAACATAAATAAATCCTGTTTATTGAGATTTAAATATGTTATTACCGGTTTTTTATAGTCTTTATTTTATTTTGTTTTTATTTTTTATACATTCGGTGCCTGATTTAAAATTTAACTATATCTAGTTTCATTTGTAAGTTAAGTAGAATAGCTGTCGATGTATGAAAGATAAGAGGGATGTATATAAGGATAGAATACTACCACTTAAGGAAAGTGATTTATCTTTATGGAACCGCTTCAGAAGCGGTGATAGGGAGGCTTTTTCTACCATTTATAGATTGTATGTTTCTGCTTTGTACAATTACGGTATGAAGCTTTCCAGGGATAGAGAGCAGGTAAAGGATGCTGTTCAGGATTTATTTATTGAACTCTGGAAAAACCATAGCACAATAGGCGAAACAACAAATATCAAATATTATCTCTACAAGTGTATTCGTCGTAAAATTATCCGGAACATAGAACAGTCTGCTAAGTTTCTGCCTGATATCGGTTTTACAACTGAAAATAACTACAATCCAGTATCCTCTCCTGAGGACTTACTTATTGACATCCAGTCTGTAGACCAGAAAAAAGTTTACCTGAACAAAGCTCTGACTCACTTGACTCAGCGCCAGCGGGAAGCATTATTTCTGAAATATTATGATAGTCTGAGCAATAGTGAAATTGCCTCTCTTATGGCTGTTAATGAACAGTCTGTTTACAATCTGGTGTATCAGGGATTACAACTCCTCAGAAAATTCTTTCCTGTTGAGGTTCTCCTCTTCTTTTGTATTCTCTCTTTCTAAGTAAATCTATCCTCAAATAACTCCGTCCATTTTGGATTCCTTAAGCTCTGTAGCCACAATTCTATCCTGTTTTAAAATATTTTGAGAAATTTTTAAATTTTTTCGAGTAGAAAAGATAAGATAGCTGCTTTTGGTTAAAAATCGTTACACTAACCCACTCGTTATCTATGACGGATTATTCCGATTTCAGTGCAGAAGACTTTGCTATGGATGACTATTTCATTCAGTGGGTAAAATCTTCTGCGGATTCTTCAACCAGCGAGTTTTGGACCAGCTGGCTTGAACAGTATCCGGACAAGAAAGATACGATAGTTCAAGCCAGACAACTGGTCTTTTCGGTTGACTTTGAAGAGACATTTCCTGACCAGAAAGAAGTGCAGTCCATGTGGCAGGTAATCTCAGACCAGGCATTTGAAGAAGAGATACTGGAGAGGGAGACAAGCACAACAACTATCTTCCGTACACAGGTATTCAAAATTGCTGCAAGTATCCTCTTAGTGGTTTTACCTATCGGAGGTGGACTTTATTACTGGTACACCCAGCAACAAGAGGTTTCATATCTTACCCAAAATGGGCAGGTGAAAGCTGTTTTGTTGCCAGATGGATCGCAGGTAACATTGAATGCAAACTCCGTTATCCGGTTTAATCCTTCCCTGCAAACTGATCAGATACGGGAAGTATGGCTGGATGGAGAAGCCTTCTTCCATGTAAAAAGAACAGCCTCTAAGGCACGTTTCATTGTGCACACCAAACAACTGAATGTAGAAGTGCTGGGTACAACCTTTAATGTAAATACCCGCCATAAGAAGACACGCGTGATTCTCAATACAGGAAAAGTGACACTGACCTTATCAGAACATAAACAAGATCCTCCCATTCAGATGGTACCCGGAGACTTGGTTGAGTGTAAAGAAAGTGAGAAAAAGATCATGAAAAAAACAGTAAATCCTGATACCTACAGTTCCTGGACTCAGAGCAGATTGGTTTTTAATGGAACTACACTCGCTGAAATTGCAGAGATTTTAGCTGATACGCAGGGAGTAAAACTAACTTTGCAAGACACGTCAATGGCATCACTTCAATTTTCAGGTTCTGTCTCAGCAAACAGAACAGATCTGCTGCTGTTGAAATTATCTAAGGCATTTCGGCTGAATATTGTCCGACAGCCTACCGGAGAAATACTACTGGAAAAATCCACACATGAATAATATAGTAACTAATCTATTCTCTATTCCTCTAATTTCTATACAACTTATGCGACAAGTTATACGATATTTTGGAGTTGTATTGCTTTTAACTACAACTCCCGCCATACGAGTTAGTTCGCAGACAATTGCACTTGTCAATGAAGCTATGTCTGAAACCAGCCTGGATCAGCAAAAAATGATTCCCCTGATAGATGTACTCAACGACATTGAAGTAAAATATCAGATAGATATTAGCTACAATGTAGGCTTGCTGAAGGACAAAATGGTTGATGGTAAACTCTTACAGCGTTCGGCCTCATCTGTTGAAGACAGACTCAGAAAGATATTATCTCCTCTGCATCTGACCTTCGAAAGACTGGAAGGCAAAGACTTTGTGATTTATGAAAAGATAGATCAAAAAGGTGCGATCCGAAAAATAACTGGCAAAACAGCCCTGGAGTCTCCTCTTTTGGTATCCGCTTCCGGAAATACGGGTATACAAATCAGCAGCATCCAACAGACTCTTCAGGAGATGGCTATTCCGATCAAAGGAAAAGTAACTTCTACTGCAGGAGAAAGCTTACCTGGGGTTAGTGTCACAGTGAAAGGTTCAACACAGGGAACCGTTACAGATGCAGAAGGTGGGTTTCAACTGAGCGTTCCGGATGAAACCGCTGTGCTGGTATTCTCCTATATCGGCTATCTGACTCAGGAAGTAGCTGTAAGAGGGAACAGCAACTGGACTATTGCCCTGGTAGAAGATGTGAAGTCGTTGGGTGAAGTGGTGGTGGTAGGATATGGTACTCAGAAAAAACGGGATGTAATTGGCTCAATAGCTACTGTAAATGGTGACGATATCAAATTAAAGTCGACCGCTTCCTTTGACTCAGGGCTGCAAGGTATGGCTGCGGGTGTCTCAGTCCAAACTAACAGTGGTGTACCAGGATCACCTACTGTTATTAAGATTCGAGGGGTTAGTTCAATTAACTCTGGAACAGATCCTTTATGGATAATTGATGGAATGCCTATTTATAGCAATCCGGGTGGATTAGGACGGAGTGATGGTACTACGGGACAAAGCCCTATGTCACTAATCAATCCGAATGATATCGAAAGTATACAGATCTTGAAAGATGCAGCTGCAACGTCTATTTATGGTTCAAGAGCTTCCAATGGGGTAATTCTTGTCACTACAAAGACAGGTAAAAAAGGACAAGGTAGCACTACGTTCAATTATTCAACTGGTTTTTCTTCATTAACACGTACCCCTGAGGATATTGGATATGCCAATACGAGTCAATGGTTTCAAATCATGGATGAAATGTACCAGAATTCTGGTAAAACTTTTACCATGGATGATTACTATCGCAATTCGCCTTATTCTAATATTCCACAGGCATCTCCTAAGCTTACTCGTGAGCAAGCAATGGCAATTAACACCAACTGGTATGATGAGCTTTTTCAAACAGGGCGTTTCTCTGATTACAACCTTTCCAGTTCACGTGGCTTTGATAAGGGATCCTTTTATATATCAGGAAATTACCGGGAAGATAAAGGCGTACAACATAATAATAATCTGAAACGTATCTCTTTACGATCAAATATAGACTTTAGTCCCATAAACAATCTGACTGTAGGCGCCAGACTGAGTTTTGCCTACACAGACAATGATCGTATGCAAAACACAAGTTATAGAGGTGGTCCAGGCTTAAATGGAGGATTAAATAGTATTACCACAGGAGCATTACCTTGGTTTCCTGTACGTGAACTCGCTAACCCTGATCGTTACTTTAATGCTTATTCAGGTTCTAATCCCGCAGCATTTGCTGACCCTGCTAATGTAAAAGACAACCTGGAACAATATCGTGGATTAGGAGGGTTATTTTTAAATTATGAATTTCCATTTTTGAGGGGATTATCTATACGGTCAGAAGTGTCTTTCGATATTATCCAAAGCAATAATATTTTCTGGCAGAGTCGTGATATTCGCTTAGATGGAGGTCAAAAACCTTCTTCCTATGCCTATGAAGAAGCTGTTACTTTCAAGAGCACCAACTACAATGTATATAGTACTTATAATAGAACATTTGGATTACATTCACTAAATGTAGTAGCCGGAACAGAAGCCCAGCAGAGTAGCCAATATAATCGGGCAATGGCAGGTCAGGGATTAGCAGGAAAGTATCAGGAAATTGGCAAACCGGGTGTTCGGCTTTATACTAATGGATATATGAACGGAGAGCGTTACCTACTCGCATATTTTGGTAGAGTTAACTATAAATATAAAGATCGTTACATTTTCGGTGTTAGTGCCAGACGGGATGGTAGTTCTGCATTTACGGAACAACATCGTTGGGGAACATTCTTAAGTGCATCCGCAGGATGGATTATCTCTGAGGAAGAATTTATGTCTTTTTTGGGAGGCAAAACTTTCTTGAAACTTAGAGGAAGTTATGGGCAAACAGGCAATCAAAGTATACCAGGTAGTCTGGATGCAATCAAATACAATTATACATTCCGATATGGAAGTGACGACATTTTAGGTCTCAATGGTTCAATGGCATCAACAATTGCTGTTGATAATCTAAAGTGGGAGAGTACACGTAGTAGTGATATAGGTATTGATTATGGTTTCTTTAATAACCGCATTAATGGTTCGTTAGCATACTATCACAGATATGTCAAAGATATGTTGTTAACTACACCTATTCCGGTTTCTTCTGGCTTAACTCCGGTTGAGGAAGTGGCTGGATTTCCAGGATCAGTATATGTAGAGAATTCGAATAATGTTTGGAGCAATATTGGAGATATGGTAAATACAGGCTGGGAACTGGAACTGCATTCTATAAATATTGATAAAGGAGGTTTTCGATGGTCTACAGATTTTAATATTTCCTTTAATAAAAACATCATTAAAAAGCTGACTCCAGAAGCAGATAATACAGGTAAAGGAATCATCAATGGACCTACTATTTCTCGTAAAGATCATAAACGTCAGGAATGGTTTGTGGCAGATTATGCAGGAGTAGATCCAGCTACAGGCGTACCCATGATTTATGCTTTGGACAAAGTACGATATGATGCAGAAGGAGTAACGACACGCCTGAAAAACGAAGCAGGGCAGGACAGCCTTATTTATGCTACCAAGACAAATATAGCTGGCAATAGATTTTATCAGAATGGCAAGTCTGCTGACCCTACCTATTATGGTGGTATTACCAATACACTTCAATACAAAGGCTTTGATCTAAGTTTTATGTTCTCTTTTTCCGGAGGAAATTATATTCTGGACTATGATCGGCAGATGGCTGCTGTTCCTGGAGAGACCAAGACCTTTCTGGCTGATATAGTTAATAACTCATGGCGCAAACCTGGAGATCAGGCCAAGTATCCACAAATTCGGTATGGAAATACCTATGTTATCAATGGACAATCAGTTGGAGACTTCGGAGATGAGTGGCAAAATCATAATCGCGAAATGTATAAAGGCGATTATATTCGCTTACGGAATGTGCAGATAGGTTATACGTTACCTTCTTCTGTGACAAAGACACTGCAAATGCAGGGGCTAAGAGTATATGTATCTGGTAGCAACCTCTGGACTTCTACCAAATATCCAGGTTTTGATCCAGAAGGGGCTGGATATGTTTATACGGCTACTATTCCTCAGTTAAAAACTTTTATCCTGGGTTTGTCTGCTCGCTTCTAGGTTTCTAGAGATAGACCTGTTGGTAGGAAATAAATTAAACTAATATTTGAACGAATACAACTATCTATATGAAAAAGATCCTTCTTTATAGTCTGACTCTGGGACTTTTACTCGCATCAGGCGGTTGTTCAAAAGATTATTTTGAAATAGAAAGGCCTCCACAAACTGCATGGGGTACAATAGACGAATTTGAGCGGGCACCTATTGGTCTATATGCTACCTTATTTAATGGAGATGAATGGAATATGCCTTGGGTAAATGTTACTGTTGTAAAAACGAGTATGGGTGATGATGTAGATTGGGTAAGTAGTGCAGAATGGGGGTACTGGCGTAAGACAAAAGAATACAACAAATATACAGACAGAGCTTTTTTAGTGATGTATAGAGCAATTGCTACCGCTAATAATGCACTTGAATTTGTGGAGGCAAATAATGGTAATCCTTTTCCTTCTGAAAGTGAACAAAGTATTCAACATAATGTAAATCGCATTATTGGTGAACTATACTTTATTCGGGGATATACTTACTATTTGCTTGAAACTACCTTTGGGCATGCGTATGTGGCAGGTAATGCTAATAGTAAACAGGATATACCTATGCCTACAAAGTATCCGAAATCTATAGCTGAAGCAAAGAATCCTAAAATTGGAACAACTCAAGAGGTATATGATTTGATTGTAGCTGACTTTCAGAAGGCAAAAGAGCTATTACCAGAAGAATATGGAGATGATATGCATCCATCTTATCAGGTGCGTGCTTCTAAATTTGCAGCTTCTGCTATGCTGATGAGAGCTTATTTTCAGAGAGGAGAGTATGATAAAGCAAAACTAGAAGCCGATTTTATCATAGATCAGAATGGAGGCAGATATAATTTGACTGAAGATCCTATTGCTGCATTTTCAACAAGTACAATTCTTACTTCAACTAATAGGCCCAAAGAAATTATTTTTTATCTGCCTTTCTTTGACCAAACTGCAAAAGCTCCACTCCACCTGACAGCTATCAACCATTCAGCTGGTGCCTGGGGGCTGTGTACCTGGGTAGAAACACACATGAGTAATAGTACCATCAAACGACTAGGCTGGATGACCGATCCCTTAACTGATACAACGCTAAATTTAGCTGCTAAAAGAGATAAGCGGTTTACACAATTGTTTGCTGTAAGATATCCAAAAGATAAGGCTAAAGAGGGACAGGTTATTGATACAAGAACTGAAATAGATACCATCACCACCATCTGGCCTTATAAATACTATCGGGGACCTAAAGATTTCAATACCAATGTGCCACTTATCCGTTTGGCAGAGATCTATTTGACACGTTCCATCTGCCGGTTTAAAGCTGGAGACAAGTCGGGTGCTGCTGAAGATCTGAATGTAGTGCGCAAAAGAGCCTGGAATACAACTGTAGGCGGACCCTATGTAGAGGTGACAGGTGCCGACATTACCGAAAATATGATTCATGATGAACGACTCATTGAAATGTTTGGTGAAAATGACCGGATTGACTATCTGAGGGCGTTAAAGATGGATATTCCAAAAGGGGAACGGGGTGCGGGCACAGATCCCTATACCAGTGAAGATTTTGTATGGGCTATCCCAACCCGTGAACTCTTGTATAACGAATCCATAGGACAATAATCGGTACATAAGTTATACATCCGGGTTATCAGAATTCTGGTTAAAAAAGAAAATAATCAGAGCTCTGATAACTCTGTAGGCTGATCAGGATTCTGATATTTTGATAACGATATCAAAATCCTGATTATATTCTGATACAGAATCAAAGAGAATCTAAATTCTATGAAAAGAAAAATGACCAGAATTCAGATCACCAACAAGTGCTAACTGAGTTCCGGTCATTTTCTATTTATACCCATTTTTATATCAATCGAATACTGGCTGCTTTCAGAGGATAGATACTTTTATCTGATTCTCTATTACCTTTGGACAATATTCGTTGATTTGTACTCATGGCTATACATACACTGGCTCCTGTTGTTTTATTTGTATACAATCGTCCTATCCATACACAACGCACTATTACTTCACTGGTAAACTGTCAGTTAGCTTCTGCTAGTGAGATCTTTATTTTCTCAGATGCAGCCAGAAGTACAGCAGATGAAGAGCAGGTTCGACAAGTGCGGCAGTATATACAAACTGTGACAGGGTTTAAAAACAAGAGGGTAATAGAAAGACCCACAAATATGGGATTGGCCCGGTCTGTGATTGATGGGGTTTCTCAGGTGATGAGTCGGTATGGCAAAGCTATCGTACTGGAAGATGATATGGTGTTTGCGGAAGACTTTCTGGTGTTTCTGAATGAGTCGCTGGAAGTCTATAAGGATAATCCTTCTGTTTTCTCTATTTCAGGATACAGCTATCCTATCACTATTCCGGATAGCTATACAAAAGATGTCTATTTACTGCCCAGAGCATCCTCCTGGGGATGGGCCACCTGGGCTGACCGCTGGCAAAAGGCTGACTGGCAGGTTACGGATTACCGTGTGTTTCTAAAAGACAAAACTATACAGGATGGATTCGCACAGGGTGGAAGGGATCTTGTGTATATGCTAATTAAGCAACAAAAAGGCTTGGTGAACTCCTGGGCGGTACGATGGAGCTACACGCACTACAAACATCAGGCGTATTGTCTGTTTCCCCGGATATCCAAACTACAAAATATTGGCAATGACGAATCCGGAACACATTCTCCTAAAACCAAACGGTTTGAAACTGTACTAAGCAATAAATCCATGGTGCTGGATCGGGACCTGGTGCCAAATGATGAGATTATTAAAGGTCTGCAACGCTTTTTTCAACCAAGCCTGGTACGGCAGCTTATTAATTACTTCAAATTACAGTTATGGAAGTAATAGCTGAATGAATAACATGAGTCATTCCAGATGTTGGATATGAGTAAAGCCCAAGCCTAGGTTTTTGAAAATGTGGGCTTGGGTTAATTTTTGTGAAAGCTCTCTTTAGTTGAGTTTGTTTATTGTCCCTTACATCATTCTTCCACTAACCTCCTACTTTTTTGCTTGTCCAAAAAAGTAGGCCAAAAAGGACACTTTCTGCCGATCCTTCAGCCCACAAGGCCAAAGGCCAACCTCGCGGCAGAAAGAAGGCCAACGCACCTTTCGCGATTGAAGTTATCACACCTCTCTTTGTAACATTTGTTATTACTTTTTCAATGACACCTTTTACTCAAAATTCGAGAGGACTCATGTAAAAATTAAAAGCCTCAATGATAGGCTCACTGAGGCTTTTAATTTTAGGAAAAGACGCTTATTCTTCTTCGTGTTTAAAACTGTATAATGTCTTATCCAGCTCTAGTGTATTGTTAGTGAACGCTTTCACAAAACGGGCAATAGTCTGAGGCGTGATTTCTTCTACATTCAGACAGGCTTCCAATGCTATGCCATAGTCAAAGTCGGGATCAAGGTTGACATATTCCTGTACCTTTATCTCTTCCGTTTCTTCTAGCTCATCCATGATCTCTGCCTTGAAGAGTTCAATTTCCTCAAGTTTGGCTTCTGAAAGATGTTTGTTCAGATCATCCTCTTCTTCTAAGTCGATCCGGTTATATTCTGGATATTTTTCGCATGCTTTGTCTTCTGCACTTTCATACAATACACTCATATGATGCAAACGCAGTGTATATAACACAGAGTCAAAAACCACTTCCTTGCCTTTATGAGTACCTGCAAAGATAAAGTGAGCAAACTCTTCTCCCTGTGGTTCATTTTCATTCAAAATATATAGCTGTCCTGCTTCTTTGCATAGTCGCTTGATACGGGCAACCTCCTCAGCTTGTAATCCAATATTGTCAGTAGACATGTTGTTAGGTTATACTTTTTTAAAATAGAATGGAAATAGGTATATGTGTTATTTCAGCTTTACTTTGGTAGCACCATAGCCAAATTTTTCTTTTTGTGCATCTTCATAGTATTGGACATGCACATTCTTGCCGAGTTTACGGTGAATCTCATTACGCAGCGTGCCATTACCTACTCCATGAATAAAGGTAATATCGTGCATTCCGTGTGCAATAGCTGCATCCAATGCTTTCTCGAAGGCCTGTAGTTGGATCTGTAACATCTCCGCTGTAGCCAATCCAATAAGGTTGGTTGTTAGCTTTTCGATATGCAGATCAATCTCACTGGCAGGTTTGTTAACCGTATTGGCTTTTGATTGATTGTTTGTAGTGAGTTGGGTGTTGTTTTCCCAACTTTCAACAATCTTGTCTGGTTGAATGGTGACAGGTTGTGATGCTGTTGGTGTATCTAACTGGAAGATATGTGCATCTTTTCCCAGCAGAGGTGCTTTAGCTTTCGTCTTAAAGAATGTGTTAGCCCGAAACCGGATGCGTTGCAACATAGGTTCCCGCAAGGATGTCATTCCTTCCCGGAACAGTAGTGACTGCCACACAAATATTCCCCAGCTCTCAAAGTTTTGTGAGCTGTATTCATCAATTTTTACAGACGACTTCCGAGCCAGTGAACCACCTTTGATCCCGTTGTATTTTCCATTCTGCTCCTGTCCCAGTGTATAAGGCATATCAAAATCTGTATTGTTTATCAGATAGAGTGCCAGACCTGTGTCATTAAGCGGAATAAATGCCAGAAATATTCCTCTGTCAGCCAGAACATCTCTGGATGTATTTTTGGTTGATTCGGTAACTGGATTTTTCTGAAACCGAGCTGCCTCTTCCTGTGAGATAATAACAATCTCTGATCGTAACATCGGAATCCGGAAACCGTCTTCGATTTCTACTTCTATCATATGGTTTTTGGTAAAGCCGACAATGATGCCTTCTTCACGCCCGTGAACCATACGTACTTTATCCCCAATATTCATAGAATGACTAATTAACTTTTATGTAACGTACTGATACAAAAGAATTTTTATGCTTACTACCCCAGGCATTTTATTCAATACTAAGTTAAGCTTCTCCTATGGTAAAAGTGGATGAAACCTGAAATAATCGAACTGCCTGATTATATAACCCGGAAAGAATACAAAAAGATCAATAACCCTGCAATGTGAGATTCTACCTTGATTCATACTGTTTATTAAGTTATTGCACTTATGGACAGATAGTTATCTCCTGTGGTGAATACTTGCTTTACTTAGATTTTTGTTTTGGAAATATTTTCGGATTGCAAAAATAGTAAAATGCTGTAAATGCCCATACATAACCTTACACGACTTTTGGATGCTCAAGACAAGGTAACATTCTTATTATGAGATCAATATGTAAATTTGAATAGTTTTCATTCAAAAGGGTCTTTAAAATATTAATTATGAAAAAAATTCTACCATTTTTATTGGCTTTTGCAGGTTTGTATGAAGTAAATGCACAGCAAACCCTTGGGCTAAGTGGCAGTAATTACAGTGGAACACATGGAATATTCCTGAATCCGGCCTCTATTGCCGATTCCAGAATGAGCTTCTATTTAGATTTATTTTCTGCACAAGTTGGTGCCTCCAACAACTATGTAAAAGGCCCTATAGGTTTTTCTGGTATAGAAAAAGAGTCCTTTACAGTAAAAAACAATGGGAAAGATAAATACCTCAATGTACAGGGACAAGCACAGGCATTTTCATTTATGGTAAAAATGAGTCCTGTACACAGTCTTGCACTCACCAACCGGGTCAGATATGGTATAACTGCCAATAATGTATCCGAAGGTTTGGCAAAGATAATCTGGGATAGTGATAATAACGATTATTCAACATTTCAGGGTATACATTTTAACCTGAATATGAATGCCTACAAAGAGACAGGGTTGACCTACGCACGGGTAATTAAAACTACACCGGAATACAGCCTTAAGGGTGGGATTACCATCAATCGGGTAGCTGGCATTACAAGTGCTCATATTACCTCTAAAGAAATGAGTTTCTCAAGCTATGATCAAACCAATGAGCAGGGCGAAACGGAAACGATTCTGGATATCCAGAAAATTCAGTTACAATATGCCTATGTGCAATCAGAAGCCTATGACAATACGCTGGATAATGGTGGATTTGGTACCTTCTTTGGAAAAGGCCTTCCTGGTAAAGGATGGGGGGTGAATCTGGGTGCTACTTTTGAAAAGTTAGAAGAATCTACCGGAGTTAGTGAAGGAAAACATAAGTTGGATTCGCTCAGAATGGTACACAAAAAAGGAGCTAAATTGGATCTGGGTAATGGAAAAATGACCAACAACTACAAGTATCGTGTAGGTTTCTCTCTGATGGATGTAGGAAGTATGCGTTATAGCGGAAATTATGTTCAGAGCTATGATATCACACGGACCAATACAAAAGTTTCACTAGATAGTCTGGATGGTTCTACAGATGATATTGCAGGTACACTGAATAACGCATTGGGAGTGACAGATTCAGAAAAGAAGACAAGCTTTAGCAGCAGCCTGCCTACTGCTATTCAGTTGAGTTTCGATTATCATATCAAAGGCAAATTATATGTGAACGCTGTATGGGTACAAAGCCTGAAAGGAAAATATGCCTTAGGTATGCGTCAACCATCTCTATTGGCTGTAACACCTCGTCTGGAAATGCGTTGGTTTGAAGTAGCTGTTCCTGTAGGTTTAACAGGTAACTACAAGAACCTGACCATCGGTACTCATATCAAAGCCGGAATATTACACTTTGGCTCAGATAACATTGCAGGTTTGCTGGGTATGGGTAAAACTTCCGGATTAGATGTGTACACTGGTATTCATATTCCAATATTTGCAAAGAATACACAGTCAAAATCTAAATCATCTAAAAGAGAACATTCAGAAGGAGTTCCTACACGCGAATAAATAATCAGGCTATATGCGCAGGAAATGTCCTTGACAGGAAACCTTACTAGCTTTTTATAAGTATAAATCAGAAAGTCATACCAATATTGGTATGACTTTCTGATTTATATACGGTTACCTAATCACAGATTGTCCATTAATAATTGTGATGATCTTTAGCTTTGGTAGATTTTGTATTACTCTCAGAACCATTACCACTATTAATTCTTACAACCATGGGTAAAATGATTCAATTTGTTCGCAATTACGACGATCTCTCTACGGATAAAGGTTTCCAGTTTAAATTTCATTGTGACAAATGTGGAAATGGCCACATGTCACACTTTGAGACAAATGCACTGGGAATGGCAGGAAGTCTGCTGAATGCTGCCGGAAGTTTATTTGGAGGAATATTTGGTCAGGTAGGAGATGCTACCTATCAGATGCAACGTGCAGTAGGAGGAAGGGCACATGATGAAGCTTTAGATAAAGCAGTTCAGGAGGGGAAGCAGTATTTTAAACAATGTTCACGGTGTGGCAAATGGGTATGTCCGGATGTGTGCTGGAATCATTCTGCGGGTCTGTGTGAAGAATGTGCTCCCGATGAAAAAGAAGAACTAGCTGCTCAGCAGGCAAAGGCAACCTCTGAACAGATTTACCAGAAAACGCGGGAGCAAAATTATACAGAACATATAAACTTTAAAGAGAAAACAGCTGTAATGCAATGTACTAGTTGCAATACCAAGCTTACTTCCGCTGACAAGTTTTGTCCAGGATGTGGTGCTCCTAATTCACTTGCCCGACCACAAGCAGAGAATCAGTCGCGATTCTGTTCTGAGTGTGGTGCTCCTACTCAGCCAGGCCAGAAGTTTTGTGCCGGTTGTGGAAATAAGCTATTTTGATTAAAATACACTTTTCCGTAAATACTGTTCTGGAAATCTATTTCAGAACAGTATTTTTTTATATACCTATCTGCTGATTTCAGTACCTTCCTGATGTTTGTAATTATTGGAAGAGTTTAATTTTCTGATGTTTATCATCCGTTGTATTCGCCTGAGAAAGAATTGGTTTTTTCTATAAAAATGACAATGAAATAATTCGGGCTTCGTTAAAATATAAAATTCCTTCTTTATTCGTTTATTTGCGCTGTTGTTGTATATTTGAAGAAATGCCCCATCAAATTGTAGCAAAATAGTGGTTTTCGTAAAACTTGGGTTCATTTAATCAGCTTCTTTTAACAATGTCTTCTCATTCTTTTCGGATTGTAGCACTGGTTGTATTTTTCAGTTACTTGTGCAGTCCGGCTTTCGCACAGAAAAATCGTCGTCACAAAGACGAGACTCATAGGCAGAGTGAACTTGCCCAGGCAGAATATTACTTTACAGAAGGTATGAAGTATTATTTGCTGGACAATTACACAAAAGCAGTAGATTACTTTCAGAAATCTCTGGAGATTAATGCAGAAAATGCAGGGACCAATTATGCCATTGCTCAGGCATTAGCAAAAACCAGATCTTTTCAGGATGCTATTCCCTATGCGGAAAAAGCTATTAAACTGGTGAGTACGAACAAGTACTATTATATCTTACTGGCTGATCTTTATACACGTGATAAAAAATATCCTCAAGCTGCTAAAGCTTATCAGGAATTGGTGAGAATAGAACCAAACGACCCTGAATCCTATATTGAACTGGCTAACCTGTATCTTCAACAGGGAAAGTATGACGATGCGATCAAAGCGTATGACCAGATAGAAAAACGAATCGGAATTACAGAAGAAATAAGCCGTCAGAAACAACAGATCTTTTTGAAGACCAACCATTTGAATGATGCCATCAGTGAAGGTAAAAAACTGGTCGAAAGTTTTCCGGATGAACCCCGATATGCATTGCTGTTAGCAGAAATCTATACAGCTAATAAGCGTACCAATGAAGCAATTCCACTACTTGAAAAAGTAGCATCAGGGAGTGAGGCAAGTTCACAAGCTCATTTGATATTATCTGATATATACAGACAGCAGGGAAAAGTGCAGGAAGCGGATCAGGAAATTGAAAAGGCGTTTGGCAATTCAGATCTGGAAGCTTCTGTAAAAGTGCAGATCCTTGCAAATTATATTCAGACACATCGTGACCAGGAATCCAGAAAAAAGGCACTGAAATTTGCGGATCTGATCATCAAGGCCCATCCTATGGAAGCCAAAGCCTATGCCGTATATGGTGATTTGCTGGCAATGAACGATCAAAAGGAAAATGCCCGCCTTATATACAGCAAAGCTTCTCGTCTGGACAACTCTATCTATGAAGTATGGAGCAATCTCCTGAGACTGGATGCCGAATTAAATCAGGTTGATTCATTAATCAAACATTCTGAGCAGGCACTGGAATTGTTTCCTAATCAGGGTGAGTTTTGGTTCTTTAATGGATATGCGTATCTGTTAAGAAAAAATTACCAGAAAGCAGTAGATGCACTTGAAGAAGGAAAGAAACTGGCATCCAGCGATCAAAAGCTACTGAATGATTACAATTCTATGTTGGGTGATGCCTACAATGGAAATGGCGAATACACTCGTTCAGATGCTGCTTATGAAGAAGTCCTGGCAAATGATCCGGATAACAGTTCGGTATTGAACAATTATAGTTATTATCTATCATTGCGCAAGCAAAAGCTGGAAAAGGCAAAAGAGATGAGTAAGCGACTGATGGATAAACATCCTGACAATGCAAGCTACATTGATACACACGCCTGGGTACTTTATATGCTTAAAGAATACAAGGAATCCAAAAAATATCTGGAACTTGCTATAAAGGATGGCAATAATGGAACAATTCTTGAGCACTATGGAGATGTGCTTTATAAATTGGGAGAAACAGAAAAAGCTGTAGAGATATGGATGAAAGCCAAAAAAGCAGGTGAGACTACTGAAACGATTGACAAAAAAATTGCTCAACGGAAACTGGTAGAGTAAGCAGGTACAATTTTTATTTAATTATATATAAACCATACAGTAAGATCCTTTCAGGAGTAAGAGGGTTGTTAGCTTTTTTCTAATGTATATATATATCCGACAAATATTTCCTATTGTCATTTGTGCATTAATGCTGGTAGCATGTGGTAAACGAGTGAAGCCTGTTTCCAGCAATCCTACATCTGATTCTGCCGGAATGCATGAAAATGACGATCCCAGAGTAAATGTAAGCGAAATTGAATTTCAGTTTTTTAAAGCAAAAGCGAAGATCAATTATGCAGACGCTGTAGCCAATCAGACGGCTACTGTAGATTTACGTATCAAAAGGGATAGCCTTATCTGGATGTCTATCAGTAAATTAGGCATTGAAGGTGCCCGCGTATTGATTACCCGTGATTCAGCTTATGTAATAGATAGGATGAATAATAGTTTTGAAGTATATGACTTCAAAGGACTTGGAAAACGATTCAACTTTAATCTTTCTTTTGATATTATCCAGGCTGCTATATTTGGTAATCTACCTATTGCCAAAAATCGGAAAGAGAAGCTAAAGGTGATGAAAGATAAGGACTATTATCTGTTACGTCAGAAAGAAGATTCAGTTATTGTAGATAACTATGTAAGTATAGAGAACTTCAAGCTAAAAAAGGCTCTCTTTATTGAACCTGCTACCAATAACTCACTATCTCTTGACTATGAGAATTTTACTCTGATCAATGACGTTTTGTTTCCATTTAATAGTAATATATCTTTGCAATACAAATCACCACAGGGTATATATAATACAGTAGTATCTATTCAATATACAAAAGCGGATGTGGCCGATAAGGAACTCAAATTTCCGTTTAATCCGCCTGCCAACCGAAGAAATGGTAAAAAATAGTATCTCGTTAATATTCAAAGGATTATCATTTTTTTTATTGCCACAGGCATACAGGTTAGTTATCGCCTTTTTTAAGCCTTCCCATCCGGAGAAGGCATTTGTATTTATGGACCCTACTGGTAAATATCTTCTAAAAATATTTGCTTGCCTGCTTGTAGTACTGGCAACTATACAGGGTGCACTAGCACAGAAAACACGCTCTCAACTGGAACGGGAGAAGCGACAGAATCTAGCTAAAATAGCAGAGACTAACCGTATCCTTAAGGAAACAGGTGCTGAAAAACAAGCTAGTTTGGGACAGCTAACTGCCTTAAACGAGCAAATCACTACACAACAAGGACTTATCAATAAAATATCAGAAGAACTAACTTTACTGGATAAAGAGATTGGCAATGTGGGACAACGACTCACAACTATGGAAAATAACTTTACCAGTCTACAACGTGAGTATGCTGCTATGTTGTATGCGGCTTCCAAAACTACTAATAGCTATAATAAGGTATTGTTTCTGTTTTCTTCCGGAAGCTTTACAGAGTTACTGATGCGCATGAAATACCTGCAACAGTATTCAGAAGCAAGAAAGGTACAACTTAAGCAGATTGAAGCTGTACGAAAGACTCTGATAGAACAAAGGATAGCACTGGACACTAAAAAACAGGAAAAACACAATCTGCTGGGTGTCCGGTTAAAAGAAAATAAAAGTTTGCTGAAACTGAAAGATAAACAGAATGATGTGGTTGCCAAGTTAAATGCGAAAGAGCAGGAACTTTCTGTAGAACTGGCAGAAAGGAAAGAATCTGTCGACAAACTGGAAAAACTCATTGCAGAGGTAATTGCAGAAGAGCTGCGGAAAGCTGCCGAACGTGAAAAAGCCAGAGAAGCCTTGGCAAATAGCCGAAGAGCAACTGTTAAAAAAGGAGCTACGAAATCTGAAAGTTCTGCTGCTTCAACTTCTGCGACAATATCATCCACATTTGAAGGTGCCAAGTCACAGTTAGCCTGGCCCGTAAGTTCAGGATTTATCTCAAGCCATTTTGGCCGTCAGTCACATCCTGTATTGAAAAATGTAGTAGTAGAGCATCATGGAGTAGATATACAAACTAATAAAGGGGAAGAAGTACGGGCAGTATATGATGGAGAGGTTGCCACTATCACGGATATTCCGGGAATGCACAAACTAATTATGCTGAAACATGGCAATGAGTACTGGACTGTATATGCCAAGCTGGCAAAGGTAAATGTAGAACGTGGACAGAAGGTAAAAGCACAACAAATTATTGGACAGGTATATACAGACAGAGAAGGTACTTCCGAATTGCAATTTCAGATATGGCATAATCAGGAAAAGCTAAATCCGGAAAGCTGGCTACAAGACAAGTAGTAACATATACAATACATGAGTCATTTCGAATGCTGAGCAAAAGATGTCATCCCCCAGGTTGTGTGTTATCACCAACCTGAACGGTGGGATACAACTCGTTGGTGATAACACCAACGATGGGAAAACATATACAATACCTGACCTGAGTCATCCCGAATTTTGGATGTGAGTTTTACCAGCGTCTATTCTTTTGAAAAGAGTATAGGCGCTGGTTTATTTTTAGATATCTCTTTAGTTGAGTTGGTTTATTTTCCCTTTCATTTCTCTTCCACAGGCTTCTTCATTTTTTTCTTGTCCAAAAAAGGACAACAAATGAGAATTTGTTGGGCCAGCATGTGTGCCAGCCGCAAAAAAAGGCACTTTTCTCCGATCCTTCCGCCCGCAAGGCCAAAGGCCAACCTCGCGGAGAAAAGAAGCCCTGCGCACTTACACGGCCACTCGCTATTGAAGTAGACACCACTCTCTTTGTAACTCCTTTGCTTCTCTTTTTCTAGAGGATGCGATAGTCTTTTACTCAAAATCTGGGATAATTCATATTTGTAGAAGCATGAAACAACAGGCTATACTGAAGTGGACTTATTGTTTCGTGTCCAGTAAAAATAAAATGGCAAGCCTGTAAGAATCAGAAACAAGCCAATACCTGCTTCTCGTGGACGTTCTATCAATGTATTTGCAATGAGTACAATACAGAATATAATAAAGAGTGCTGGGATAACCGGGTAACCAATTACTTTATATGGACGAGGAGTATCTGGCATTTTGTAACGAAGAACAAACACTCCCAATGTAGTAGCTCCATAAAATATAAAAGAAGCAAAGATCAGCATATCAGTAAGCTGATCAAAGCTGCCCGATAATACAAGCATAGATGCCCAGAAAGCCTGTATTAGTAGGGAGTAGGAGGGCGTGTTATATACAGGATGAATATAATCAGCCTTGCGAAAAAATAATCCCTGATTGGCCATTTTGTAATATAGCCGAGAGGCCATTAGTGCGGTAGTGTTAGTACAGCCAAAGGTAGCGATGAGAATAAGTATAGATACTAGTAAAGCTCCGGTAGTACCCCAGAAGTGTTTGACAACAGCTACGGCTGCAATTGTATTTTTAGATTCATGTATCTGAATAAAATCTGTAACTGGCAAAACGTACAGATAGGTGAAGTTAACCGCGAGATAGATCAGAATTACACCTAAAACGCCAAAAGTGAGAGCCAGGGGAATATTTCGGTTTGGATTTTTAATCTCTCCGCCCATATACCCTACACTGCTCCATCCTTCATATCCCCAGAAGGCAGCCAGCATAGCTGTAAAGAGAATATTAATGAGTGAAGGATCTGTCCATGAGCGACTCACATAGGTAGGGGCTGGTGTCTGAATGTTTGTAAAGGAACCTCCTCCAATGGTCAATCCGGCTATTACAATCAATACAATACAGGCTACTACTGTTCCAGTTACAATGTTACTTAATCCTTCTCCAAAACGTAATCCTTTGTAGTTTACCCAGGTAAGCGAACAGATAAGAATAATTGCTACTAGCTTGACACCTATATTATCGAAAGGCTGAAAAATTCCAAACAGCGATAGTTGGCTTACCTCAGGTGAAAAAGTAGGTAATGTCCATAAACTGTTAAGAGATTGTGAAAAAACATACGCAATTGAAGCAATAGATGCTGAACGAATCACTGCAAAGCAAGACCAGCCGTACAGAAACGCAAACAAGCGGCCATAGATTGTCCGAAAGTAGACGTATTCTCCTCCTGCATCGGCTAGCAAACTGGCAACTTCTGCATTACTCAAAGCGCCAAATAAACTGACTATTCCCGCAAGCAACCAGCAAAATAGTACCAGGCCAGGTGATTGAAGTTCGGCAGACATAGGAGCCACCTTCTTAAATATTCCAGAGCCAATGATAGAACTAATAACGAGAACGGTAGCGGAAAATAATCCCAAAGAGCGGACCAGATGTCCCTGAGTTTTGGTAGTGGTTTGCATGTATGGTTTGCTTGGTACGGAAATTTAACAGATGAATGTGACTGCTGATTGTAGCTGGAAAGTTTTGAAACACCTAAAGTTAAGACCTATCATGAAAAGACTTGTACATTTCCCTGCTTTTTTGATGATCGTTTTTGGGATCAGTGCGTGTCAGGAGCAGGAACAGGAAAGCACTGTGAGATCCGCTGCTACTTGTCAGATGACACAATATAATAATGTGGTTTTTCATTATTCAAGTACAGATGGAAAGTTACAATCTTTGGATTTTCCAGAAGGTAGTTATACGTTTGAATATGGTTCAGATGGATATCTGGCTTCTGTTGAGGCAGTTCATTCAGGAACAACCTATGCTGTAAAAACAGATAGTAAAGGGAACATCACAGAAGCAATGGACTATCAGTTCAATTATGACGATCAGAACCGGTTGGTCATGGTTCAGAAGCTTACTGGAGAGATAAGCTCATATCGGCGTTTTGAATACGATACAAATGGCAATCTGTCCAAAGTGTTTACCAAAGCATTATCTTCTGTTCCAGTTCCAGGTGCTCCGCCAGTAAAAGAAGTCCTTTCTTTGGGTAACTTTCTTTATGACACTAACAATACACCCTGGCAAAGCGATGCTATATTGAAATGGGTTGTACTTTCTTCTTTACTTACTCCTTTTGAAGTAGCTGACCAGGTGGGTGCTTACAGCCTTCATAACTGTGTAGGATATTCCATCTATTATGCAGAAGATATGGAAAATCCACGTTTCACCAGTAGTGTAAATTATACTTATAGTTCAACTCAGGTGCCTGTACAATATAACGTAACAGGTAATGCAGGTGCCTACAGTTGTAGTTATAATTATCAATGTGGCAATGATTAATGACTACATTCTTTCTTGTTCTCCAAAGGATGTGTAGATTCGCGGGTAAAAGATCCCCCGAATAGTATGATACAGCTATGTTTTGCGACCAATAATCGCCACAAGATTGAGGAAATTTCCAGACTTGTTGGTAATAATTTTCACATTGTCAGTTTACAGGAGATCGGCTGCTATGAAGAACTTCCTGAAACACATGATACCATTGAAGAAAATGCTTTTGAGAAGGCAGAATATGTATGGGAACATTTTGGCGTAAGTTGTTTTGCAGATGATTCTGGCATTGAAGTAGAAGCCCTTAATGGTGAACCAGGAGTAAATACTGCTTTTTATGCGGGTCCACAACGCAATGCCAATGACAATATGGATCTGCTACTGAAGAAGCTTCAGGGAAAAGCAAATCGCAATGCTCATTTTCGTACCTGTATAGCCCTTATCATTAATGGTGAAAAATATTTGTTCGAAGGTAGAATTGAAGGTCTTATTCTGGAACGTCAGCAGGGTACAGGAGGATTTGGATATGATCCTATCTTTATGCCCAATGGCTATCAGAAAAGTTTTGCTGAAATGACATTGGATGAAAAAGGAAGTATCAGTCACCGGGGAAAAGCAGTACAGAAACTAATTGAGTTCCTACAAACAATGCAGAAATAAGGCTTTATCTCTGAGTGTATATGTAGTGATTCAGAATGATTACTAACTATAATCACAAGTCCAGACAGAGTCATGCTGAATTTTGGATGTGAGTAAAACCCAAGCCTATACTTTTGAAAAGTATGGACTTGGGTTAATTTTTGAGATCCCCTTTCTTCGTTTCTTTATTGTCACTTACAGCCTTCTACTTGTGGCATGGTACTTTTTTGCTTGTCCAAAAAAGTACCCCAAAAAGGACAAAAAATTCCAAAGCTTCACCCCGCAAAGCCAACGCTAGGCCCGCGGAATTTTTATCCCTACGCACCTACACTACCTTCCACGATTGAAGTTATCTTTGCTCTCTTTGTAGCGCCTTTGTTTCTTAACAAGAGATACGTCTTTTATTCAAAATTCGGGATGAGTCATATATTTTTTTAGAAAGATATGTATGCTCTTGTTCCTCTATTGAAAAAGAGTGGCATACTCAGTAGGTATCGCTTGAATTTTTCGTATCTGAATATCTTTGAATAATACTTCTGCTGCTTCACTCTGTAACTGTATCTTGCCTTTGGTAAGAGGCACTGCCTTACCGTTTTCCATGTATCGTGAATGCTGGAGAACCATCACCACATGGCCATTCACAATGTGTAGACTCTTATCCTGAAAACAGATTAATTCCAGTGTATTCCATTCATTGTTTGGCTTTTCATAGTTTTCGCTACGCAGGCAGAAACCACGTCCTGGTACCCCTGTACCAAATGGTAAAAATGACTGAGTAGTACTAGCTACACTATTCATGTCTCCTTCTGACAAAAATGCCCGGATATCAATGGCAGAGTTAGCAATATTCCAGTAATCACCTATATGACCTTCCATAATCTGGAACTCTTGTGATAACTTCCAGGCTCTCCAGTAATCCACCCCACTTTCACCTACCGAATGATACAATATGCCACTATCCCGTAGTTTCTCTGTACGAGGCTCGTACTTTTTATCACCCCATTTGACTTTGAGTTTCAGGTGATAATTCTCATATTCCTGTTTGGTAAATACCGACCCATAGATTTCTCCACTGATTCGTAATACAGGTTCGCCTTTTTCTTCTATCACCGAAAAGACGTTTTTTTCATTGGTATTGTATCCGATTGGTTTGATCAGCGAACCGGATTCGTCTTTTGGGGCGTCACCTTTGTAATCACGCGCATGACGAAAGCTTAGATATATCTCCCAATTAGACAACTTCTTATCTAATAACGGTGTCCATTGGTCTTTGGGCTTGAATGAAGGAACCCAGATAATTACTAAGATTAAAAGAAAAAAGAGGCTATATTTCATACTACCTATAAAATGGGTTAAATAGATAAAAGCCCAAAGGTAGCAGATCGATAGAGGGGATTATTTGTATAAATTCATCATAAAACGGTAGTTTTATTGATTTGTGTCATTACTGGCAGAGTGGCTTTTATTGCCTTCCATTTATCAATAGAAACATGAGTCATCCCAAGTTTTGAGGAAAAGGATATCACATCCTTTAAAAGAAAAGAAGTAAAGGAGTCACAAAGAGAGTGGTGTCTACTTCAATCGTGGGAGGTGGTGTAGGTGCGTTGGCAATCTTTTCTCCGCGAGGTTGGCCTTTGGCCTGCGGGCGGAAGAATCGGAGGAAAGTGCCTTTTTTTGCGGCTGGCACACATCCTGGCCCAACAAATTCTCATTTGTTGTCCTTTTTTGGGCAAGCATAAAAGTAAGAGGTCAATGGAAGAGTGATGTAAGGGACTATAAACAAATGTAGAAAGAGAGATTTCCCAAAAATTAACCCAAGCCTACACAATTTTCAAAAACATAGGCTTGGGTTTTACTCATATCCAAAATTTAGGATGACTCATGTAAAAGAAGCAATAGAATAGGTATATTATTTCAGTGTCCATACTGTTTTGATGTCTGTAATTTTAGATGTAGCATCCATATCACAGCCAAAAACTAAATCTCCCTGACAGTTATAAGCAGATACTCCGGCACATGTACAACAAAGCGCTCCTGACAAAACAGGGAAATAAATAGTTTGCCCCTCATAGGTACCTTGCTGAACACTTTGTAATACACAGAAAGGACTTTCCGGATCTCTATTGGAATTCTTGATTAGTTCTTTGAGCCAGGGTAGATCCTCTACAGGGTTATTTACCCCACAAGCTGGTGTCGATCTTTTGGATTCAGGGCTTATACCGTCAATAGACTGGCATGATACGAATAACATAGTCATGCATGTGAAAAATAGTAGAAACAATTTCATGAGCGTGGTATATTTCAGATTTTTAAAATTGTTATACCCTATTGACACTCAGTATGCTTAAATGGTTGTCAGTTAACGGAGATTTTTTGGAGACATTTGTTTTAGTGGAAATTGCAATACTATAAGCCTTGTTTAATTCTTTCTACTGGGATGTGATAACAATTACTCCAAACACCATTTTTATCCCAAATCGTTTATACGCTTCCAAACCTTTTACAACCTCAATAGTATATTTTTCCGGTTGTTCTTTTATAGATTTCAGCTTTTCCTGAAGCGCTTTGTTTTTCCTGGGCCTTTTTTCTACTATACCATTTTTAGCAGGTATGCTTATCTCCTGCACATAGATTTTGCCATCAATGATATAGGTCAGATCCGGATTTTGGCTGAAATCTTTTTCACGGACATAGATAAGTGATTTGGGATAGTCAATAAAACCGCCTTCTATCTTAGTCAGATTGGCAGACGGACTAATAAAATACATGAGCCTGGAGTTCATTAAACTCAGGCTATCCTGGCTATTTAAATTGCCTGGTGAAATTTCGATAGTTTTGCCGTGAGTAGTATACATGAAAGTCTTTTTGACCTGTTCTTGATTTTGGTGCGGAATAGTACTGAGTTCAATGATTGACTCACTGATAAACTTTAGCCTGCAATTAGGCAGATCGTCTTCCATAGATACAGATACATAATAATCATTAGATTTCTGACCATAGAGACAGGTACAAGCAATCAAGGTGACCAGGTAAATAGTGAAAAAGCTTTTTATAGTTTGAAGAATACCTCGTCTTTCAGATTTCATGCTATAACAGATTTACATTTTTATCTTTTGTATACCAATACAGGTAGAACAACTATACATTGTTCCTGACTTTTAGAGAATACCTGCAAACCTATATGATTTTAAGATAAAAACTCTGTCCATGACTTATTGTTGTCAATGCAACGTCGCAATTTTCTAAGAAAAGCAGGCTTTCTAACTACTGGAGCCTTGCTTTCTCACTCTACACAAGCTTACCAGAATGTTACACCTATTCAAAAAGGTGACCATGTACTTATTCTGGGTGCAGGCGTTTCTGGTCTGTCTGCCGCCTACATGTTACAAAAACGAGGGGTCGCTTATACCCTGCTGGAAGCAAGATCAAGAACAGGTGGACGGATACTGACACATACAATTGATAAAGATACTGGCTTACATGTGGAACTGGGAGCTGAGTGGGTAGGCGCTTCTCACAAACGCTTACTTGCCCTTTGTAAAGAGTTAGACCTGGAAGTAGAGGATCATTCGTTTCGGTTTTATTCTCTTTTGCAGGGACAATATACTACCCCTGATACCTATCAGCCAGATGTAGCATGGGATAAGAAATACAAAGGGCTACTGGAAGGATTTCTAACTAAAAGTGAAAAAGAGAAAAAGCGGCTGGATAAAATTGACTGGTGGAGATATCTGGTTAGCCAGGGTATTCCGGATCGTGAACTGGAGATACGCGAACTCAATGACAGTACAGATTTTGGAGAATCCATTCGAAATGTATCGGCGTATTCTGGTATCTCGGAATATGCAGGCTCAAGCCCAAATAATGAAATGGACTTTAAGATAAAAGGAGGGAATACTCAGCTTATTGAAAAGCTAACTGAGAAGGTAGGCACTGATAAAATACTGAAGAATAAAAAAGTAACACATGTTTATCAGGACAATAAGCAGGTAAAGGTTACCTGTAAGGATGGAACTACCTATACTGGACATAAACTAATTTGTACGCTGCCTGCTGTAGCAGTGCTGGACATTCAATGGAATCCTGTGCTGCCAGAGTTACAGATAGAAGCTCTACAGCAACTACAGTATGCACGAATTATCAAATCGTCAGTATTATTTACAGAACGCTTCTGGAAGGACGAAGCACTAAGTATTGTCAGTGATACCTTGCCTCATTATTTCTTTCATACTACCAAAAATCAACCTGGCCCCAAAGGTGTTTTGACCTCTTATACCATTGGCGATAAAGCACATATTTTTTCACGACTTTCAACAAAACAAAAGATTTCACGGATCTGTCAGGCTTTGGATACTGCTTTTGGTGATACTGAATCTCTGGCTGAAACAGCCGTTTACTATTACTGGGCCGATGATGCCATTACTCAGGGTGCCTATGCCATTTATGATGTAAATCAATGGTATGGCATTCGGGAGGCAATTGCTCAGTCATTCAAACATGTTGTTTTTGCTGGCGAGCATATTGCTGAGTGGCAAGGATTTATGGAAGGCGCTATTCAGACAGGCGAAGATGCAGCATTGGCGTTGCTTGGATAGAAGGAATCGGTTATGATTATTTTCTTAAAGATACCTATATTTGTTTACAAAAGTGTTCTATTTCAAAGCGAGTATGGAACTTATACAGTATCTTGAATCTTATAAACCGATTTCGAAAGAGGATGAATCATTGATTGCAGGTGTATTTGAACGTCTACAGTTTAAAGAAGGGACAATGCTCTCTGCTGTCAATCAGATCTGCAAAAAGATTTATTTCATTTGTAATGGTATACTACGTATTGTATCAGTTTCTGAAAAAGGAAATGATATAACCCATTTTTTCTTAAAAGAGAATTATTTCTGTACCATTACCAATAGTTTCAATAATCAGATTGTAGCCCAGGAAGGCATTCAGGCAGCTACAGATGTAGAAGTGCTGGCAATTGGTAAAGAAGAACTCAGTGAATTGTATCTGCAAGTTCCGTATATAAAAGAAGTCATACAGAAAGTGATGCAGGAAACGTTACTGCAAAAAGTACAAGTCCGTAATACCTACCAGGGACTTGATGCAACAAGTCGCTATAAGCTTTTCTTAATGCTTCAGCCAGAAGTAGCTGCACGAGTTCCGTTAGGGTATATTGCATCCTATCTGGATATTACTCAGCAGTCGCTAAGTCGTATACGAAAAAATCTTTCCCAATCCAGCTACAATCAGCCAACTCGACCTTAAAAGGTATCATTCCACTTATAGTAATAGGTAAAAATCTAGACTCTTTATTTCGCACTGCCAGAGCCTGATCGATTTTACCAAATGTTAAATAGATTCGGTTGGGTGTTAGTGACTTTTGTATTGTCAAAACAAAAAACAATACAATGGATACAACATTTCAACATCAGAGCCTCAGAGACAAAAGAGTTGTCATTCTGGGTGGAAGTACAGGTTTGGGATTTGCTACAGGCAAGGCGGCTGCACAGGAAGGTGCTAAAATTACGTTGGTCTCACATAGTCTGCAAAAATTAGAGATCGCTGCAAGTCAATTACCCTCAGAGACAGAGATATATTCTGTAGATTTGAGTGAGGAAACTAATATTCGTAATTTTTTTGAGGGCTATGGTCAGATAGATCATTTAGTGTATACAGCAGGTGAAAATCTGACTCTGAATACGATTGAACAGCTAAGTCTGGAAGCAGCACAGAAGTTTTTTGCTATACGGTATTGGGGAGCTTTGGCTGCAATAAAATATGCTAAGAAGCATATAAACTCAGGTGGCTCTATCACATTAACAGGTGGAATCGCCAGTTTACGGCCTCAAGCTGGATGGGGTATAGGCGCTAGTATTTGTGGTGCAATGGATGCTTTCACCCGTGCTATGGCCGTAGAGCTTGCTCCTATACGGGTAAATATCGTTTCTCCAGGCTTGGTGCGTACCAATCTCTGGAATAGTATGGACGAAGCAGATCGGGATGGTCTTTTTCAGACAGTAGGTCAGGCGTTACCTGTAGGCAGAATAGGTGAGGCAGATGAGGTGGCTCAAACCTATCTTTACTTTATGAAGCAAGCATTTAGTACAGGCCAGTCAGTGGTTGTAGATGGTGGAAATGTGCTTGTGTAGTAGATATCCATACTTCTTTTCAGTCCAGTGTCTTTATGTGAAGTTGCAGTAGACTTATTTTCTTTGTATTGATAGTAAGCCTACTGCAGCTTTCTATAATCTGCTTTGTATTGGCTATTTATTAGCCTTACTTGATTCTATAGTAGTAAGCAGGTCATACATAACCTCAAATAAATTTTCTCTCTGAAAGGGTTTGGTCACACAAGCATTCAT
This sequence comes from Xanthocytophaga flava, assembly GCF_030068545.1. Taxonomy (NCBI): domain Bacteria; kingdom Pseudomonadati; phylum Bacteroidota; class Cytophagia; order Cytophagales; family Rhodocytophagaceae; genus Xanthocytophaga; species Xanthocytophaga flava. The sequence goes on from NZ_JASJOR010000016.1 coordinate 166,576, forward strand.
GCCTTTGTCCAGATATTCTTTTATATTCTCCACAATAGCGTCAGCCGTCAGTGCAATAATAGGAGTAGATACACATAATTCTTTTCGTATAATCTCTGTAGCTTCTATTCCTCCCATAACAGGCATTTGAATATCCATTAAAATAATATCAAATTCCTGCTTTCGTACTGCTGCCACAGCCGCCAGACCATCAGGTGCGAGCGTAACTTTTGTATTCCATTGCTCCAGAATAGTAATTGCCAGGAGTTGGTTAAACTCATTGTCTTCTACCAGCAGTACAGATTTTTCATTGAGGAAATCAGGATTGGCCTCATGGATAGATTCTTTCCTGGCAGTTATTTCTATACCTTTTTCGAGTGTTACAGTTAATGAGAAAACAGATCCTTTGCCAGGTGTACTAGTTACTTCCAGTGATCCTTCCATTAATTCTGATAACTTTCTACAAATAGAGAGCCCTAAACCCGTGCCACCATATTTACGGGTCGTAGAAGTATCAGCTTGTGTAAAATCATCAAAAATAGAGAGTAACTTATCCGGCGAAATCCCAATGCCTGTATCCTCTATGGAAAATCGGATTATCTGATAGGACGTCAATTCTTTCAATAATGTTGCCGTAAGAGTAACTCGTCCATGATCTGTAAATTTAATAGCATTACTAAGCAGATTCATCAAAATCTGATTCAACCGGTAAGGATCGCCTTTTATATACTTGCTTATGCGATGATCTATTGAGGATGTCAGAATAAGATTTTTCTCAGAGGCTTTGATTTGTAACGAACGGATTAAGGTGGATAGCTTCTCTTTCAGGTCAAAGTCAATATGCTCTAATTGAAGCTTGCCTGCGTCTATCTTAGACAAATCAAGAATATCATTAATAATAACCAACAGATTGCCGGCAGATGTATGAATAGAATGCACATACTCTTTCTGTTTTTCTGTTAACAGGGTTTCACTAAGTAAGCCGCTAAGCCCAATGATAGCATTCATAGGCGTCCTGATTTCATGACTGGTGTTTGCCAGAAACCGTTCCTTAGTTGCCGCTAACTCAAGTGCTTTCTGACGAGAAAGTAATAGTTCTTTTTCAGCTTCCTTCTTATAGGTTACATCACGGGCAATGGATGTAATACCCACAATCTCATTGTTCTCCAGAATGGCGATACTGTTTTGAGACAGCCAGACTCGGGTTCCATTTTTATGTATAATTGTATACTCTATGTTTACTTTAGATAGCTTCTTTTGGACTTGTTCCCCAAATAGTTTACTTACATCTTCTTTGGATTCAGGGGAAACAACATCCTGAATTTTCTTACCAATAATCTCTTCCTCTGTATACCCTGTAATCTCTCTTGCTGCTGAATTGATATAAGTAATGATGCCCTGTGTATTGCAACGGAAGATAATATCTGTTGCATTTTCAACTAATTGCCGATACAAAAGCTCTTTCTCCTCAAGTTTTTTCTTTTGCTCTTTAAGGCTTTCTGCCAGCGATTTTATTTCTGCATTGTTGATTTCATTCATTTTCAGAAACTGAATCATATCTGTAAATGAATCACTCAAAGAAAAATCCTGCAGACTTAATGAATATCTGGATAACTCAGTCGTTTCTATAAACCAGGGAGTACCAATAAATAATAGTGTATTATTGTTGTTGAGCTGAATAAACTGCCCTCTCAACGTCAATCCTTTTGTTTTTTCTATAAGAATAAACAGATGAGACGAATATTCCAGAAAGCTCTCAAATGTGAGTTGAAGGCTCCAGGGTCGCTGAACGACAAAACACGACTCAAACGATGGATAATGAGCCAGTAAAGGATTCATTTTCTGTAAGCTGTTCCCTGCATTTTTAATATTCAGGAATTGATCCAGTTCAAAGAAAAATGGAAAGAGCCGATTTATATTAATAGGATCATTTCCGTATATAAAATCCATCTTACACAAATAATTTAGTATTCAATACTAGAGAACAAACCTTCTTGTTAAGAAAAGGTTTAACATGGTTAAATAAGTTGTAAGGCCTATATACTACACCCAGCTTATCTTAAAGATATCCGGGTCACGTTCCCCAACTCTCTGCTGAAGTAGTACAACAGAAATGGTTTCCTGAAAGGATTCCGCTAATCCTACAATCAATCCTTCTGCGAAATAAGTCAATCCAGGTCGTGTGGAGTAGTAGTATAAGTGCAGTTCCTTGTCTGTGATGGTAAAAACTTTAAAATCAGGAGGTGTAATACTTGGATAGATAAGCATTACCCGACTATGAAAGTTAGGCAGATTTAGTAAGAACTCCTTGAGACTTGTTCCTCCTGCATGCATAAGTGTTCCATAATGCTGATGCCCGGTATTCAGTATCCAGTACTTGCCAAAAGCCAGTAATATTTCATTCTGACTTATACCAAGTACCTGACTGGCAGCCCCAATGAGTTGGTATGTTGTGGCATCCTCATAGTGATCATTACTAAGAAACCGATCTTCTTTTATGCCACTCTGCACTTTGATCTGATCCCACTTTTCGCTACCAAAGTTTTCAGTCACAAGTCCCTCAATAGCTTTATTTATTATTCCATACATATGCCTATAGATTTTACACAACCAAGATGTTATTCTTTCTTACATACACTCACTTCCTTAACCATCCAAAATAGATAATCCGGCTCTTGATAAACTATACCAGGCTATTAGCTTTTAGTTCTTTGACATATAATTGATTTGTCAAATGTTAAGTAAGAAAACGTATTTATTGGTTTGAATGCCAATAGAGGAACATTTTTGAGGCATCCAAAATAGTTGTAGAGGGCTTGTGAATACTAATTTAAAGTTTTCGATAAAAAAACTAAAAGTCAAAAAAAAGCGTTCTTTTTATGCAATAAAATTACCATAAAAAATACATATCCTTCTATTTGAGAATCCGTCTCATCGCTGGCAATTGCTTGATACACAGTATTTTTGCATTTGCTATATCTGATTACAATCTATAAAGAAAAAGCACAATCATCTGAAAGACAATTGTGCTTCTATAAAATAAGTATTTGTAGAAGAATATTAGCTTAAAACTCTTTTCACCAAGGATCGTCGTATTAAACTTCTGGAGTTACTGCTTTAAATAATTCAAAACCCACTTTATTTCTCTCTCAATTGAGTCTTTCAAATTTATTTTTAATTCTGCAGGCAATACTTCCCATGTATAAGTTTCTATTTCCAGGTGATGTGTAAATGGACTAGATTTTTGAATACTTAATACCTTTTCTATATCTTCCTGGGTAGATTGTAACAGACCATAATCCTTAATAAACAAGGGTACATGGAAATGTGTACGCCACTCTGCCACATCCGGATTAAAAATATGTGGCAAGGCATCCGAAAGGTCTGGATACTGCTGACGTACAGCCCAATTCTCATTTGCATGTAAATTTGTTTTTCTGGCTACAACCTGATGAAGGTATGTCGATTCTGACAAATTTTGAAAAGCTTGTAGTAAAGGCCCTCTGGACTCAACAGGTGTAGGCAAATCCGCTTTGAGGGCAGCGCTAATCTGAATCTTTCCAATACGAATTCCCGCTTCTTTAAAGGCTTTTACTGCCGCAGCAGGCTCTTCATACATTACAGCGAAGTGACATACATCATAGCATAACTGTATATGCGTGCGGGCCAGTTCCTCGGCAGCATCATGTTTAACAGAGAGATTATCTACCAAATAGGCAGTAACAATGGGTATAAGCGTTTTATTAAAAAGCTCAATCGTATCCTGCACATGATCAATAGATCCATCAGGTTCTGGCTCTATATCTATATGGATTACTTTTCCTTTTTCCAGAGACAATCCAACCAACTCTTTCACTACCTCAGCCATATGCAGACATCCTTTTCGGATAGCATCCTGGTGTGCAGACGGATTAGTATACCATCCCCGATAGGACAAAGGAGAAGTAGAGATACCTGCATCACATTTGTCACACGTATCGGGTACATTAGGTAGCTCTGCCAGGATCTGTGCTAGTCTGATAGTATAGTCCCGTCGCTCCGTTGTTGTCCAGTCTGGACGATGTACATCATCTTTTACCCGTTGCCGGTGAAAGCCTCCATAAGGAAAGCCGTTCATGGTAAACACATACAAGTTGTGTTCCGTAAGCCACTTTTTGAAAGCATCCAGTTCGGCTGGTTGAATGAGTGTTCGACTGGCTTGATCTGGCAATCGTAGACCTATTGCAAAAGCATTATCTGGTGCAATAGATTCCTTGAGTGGTAGCACATACTCCTGCAGACTTTGGAATATATCTTTCCAGGATTCGCCTGCATGAATATTGGTGCAGTAGGTGAGATGAATATTATTACTCAGATGCATGGGGTAATAATCAAAAAGTGGAAATACATCATGTATCACTTACATACATGATGTACCTGTTTCAAACTAAATATTAACTTCGGTTTTCTGTTTTCGTGTCTCCAGAATACCAATGGCTTTTGTCATTAATTCGGTATTGATTTCGTGGACTTCTACCCCTCTTCCAATTCGCTCCAGCAACATAATCGTAAGGCGTCCACCTAAGTGTTCTCTAAACTCATGCAAGCCTCGAATTACTGCCAACTCTCCGGTAGATGTCCTGGCTGATAGTTCAGGGATATATAATTCAAAACCTAATTGTTCCAACAACTCTAGTATCTGATCTGATTCCTCAGCTGACAGCTTGCCTACAAGTTGGGAATAAATACTATCCAATGCAATCCCAATAGCTACAGCTTCGCCATGTCGTATCTGATAACCATTCAATGCTTCTAGTTTATGAGCAGACCAATGACCAAAGTCCAAGGGACGAGATGATCCCATTTCAAATGGATCTCCACCCGCAATATGATTCAGATGTAACTCTGCACATCGGTGAATCAGTTGTTGCATAGCAGGCATGTCTCTCGTTGCCAGGGCAGAGGCATTTTCAAAAAGAAATGAAAAGAAAGCAGAGTCCTTAATTAATGCTACTTTAACTGCTTCTGCAATTCCACTCCGCCAATCTCTATCCTGTAATGCTCCTAAAAAGTCAAAATCATTCAAAACGGCAAAAGGAGGAGCAAAGGTGCCCAGAAAATTCTTTTTGTTAAATGCATTTACACTGTTCTTCACTCCAATGCCGGAATCATTCTGTGCCAATACTGTTGTTGGTATCCGTATGAGACGTACACCACGATGCGAAACCGCCGCAGCAAACCCTGCCATGTCTAATACTGCACCACCACCTATGACAGCAATATAGGAGTGTCGGTCTATGCCAAACTCATTTACAGCCTGCTCTATCTTTTCTACCCACTCTGTCGTATTTTTGCAAGCTTCACCACCTTCTACGAAAATAGGACTTCCCGCAAGCTGGAAAATGGTTCGGTTTGCTTCTGCATAGGTTTGTATTTGCTCTTCCAGTTGGGGGTATGCAAGGGCCACTCCACTATCAATCACAAATAAAACCTTACCAATAGCTCCTGGATAAGAAGGCTGTATAGTTTGTGCAAAAAGAGGGTTATCCAGCTTGAATAATCCGTTGGTAAAATGTACGGGATATTGAAATCTAACCTGAAACTGTTGATATAAGGATTGCATAATAGGTATAACTCGCTACAGATTCACAAAAATGCGAATCTTTTATTAAAATGTGAAGAAACTGGACTACTTCATTATCAGGTTGGGATTTGCTTTCTACTTCCCGTAACAAATAGTAATCCGGAAAAGTTGATAACAGGGCTACTATACATACAAAAATCGGTTTGCACAGATATCATTCTGGTGCAAACCGATTTCCAAAAGTTACGAATGTTATCTATTTCAAACTCTGAAAGGATGCTTTTTTCTGGAAGGAAATTGTATCCAATGCAAACACACCCTGAGCTCCTGCTTTTTCATTCTTAAATACAAAGAAAAGTGAATGAACTCCTGTTGCAGTAGCAAATGGTATTTTGACATCTCCTGTAGCAGTTGCCGCAACTTCCCCTTGTCCGATTAACTTGCCATCAGGTGCGTCCAGGTGTATTTCCAGTGTACCGCCTTTGGTATAAGCCGGATTACTAAAAACGGTTACAACCGCTCCTTCAATTCCTGTCAGATCTATGCTATTGTACATCAGGTAGCTATTGTGAGCAGTCCCTACCGCCAATTCACTACCTGTAGGTGCTTTGTATTTCATGATTTCTTTAGATCCATCAAAATCAGCTGCTTTCATTTTTGCATTGCGCAATACAAGCGTCTTTTGTGCAGTAGCAGGTCCAATCTCTCCTTTACCCTTGTCGGTATAAGAAGCAGTAAACAAATAGGTTCCATTTTTTCCATTCGTTTTGGTTACATAGGTTCCTTTCAGTGGATCACTTTTCTTTTCGTCTGCCAATGATAAAATATATTTTACCATGTCAGTAGCTTCATCTTTTGTTAATTGAGGGTGTGCACTCATGGCTTGTTCACCCCATACACCTCCACCTCCTTTGATCACTTTATCTGCCAGTTGAGGTGCAATGCGCGATTTGCCTTTGTATTTTTTGGCAACATCTAAATAAGCGGGTCCTATAGATTTCTTGTCGATAGAATGACACGCTTTACAATCACTCAATTCAATAAGACGTTTGCCTGTAATAAAGCCTGTATTCATCTGATGGCCTTGTGCAATCATTGTTTTGTCAAAACCTTCCAGATAGTTAATATTCAACGCTACATCTTCTTTCTGAATGGTTCCTTTGCTCAAATCTCCATCTTCCTTGTCTGACACTTTTACTTCATAATCAACAGGCTCATTATCCCAGAAGAAAGATTTATTTCCCTTTACAGCAATATCTACCTGAGGTACATCATTTCCAACTTTTACTTCCAGTTGAGTAGTGGCAACATTTCCATTAGCGTCTGTTACTTTGAGAACAGGCTTATACACTCCTGGTTTTGTAAAGGTAAATGACGGATTCTGTAATGCACTTTTAGGCGCTCCTGGGGCAAAAGTCCATTCATATTTTAATGCATCATCGTCATAATCTACAGTTCCCTTAGATGAAAAGCTGACTGTCAGTGGAGCCGCGCCTGCTTTTTTTGAAGCCGTAGCTACAACAGCAGGAATACGATTACCAGCATTATAGGTAATATGACTTAACATAGCCTCATCATTCTGAGCAAACCAGTTAGGTCCATATTCCAAGGTATACAAAGAACCGTCTTTAGCAAATTGCATGTCAATAACATGGCTGAATTTAGTGTTTGGCAGAAAACGTTCCATACTTACAAAATCTCCCTGTTCATTCATGGTCACAGACATAACCCAGTCACGCATCCAATCATATGCAAAGAACTTACCTCCATAATAAGAAGGAAACTTTACATTCGAATCCTGATAATCTTCAGGATAATAGACAGGGCCTGCCATTGCATTACGCCCTCCCTTGCCTACAAGGGGAAAATCTGGAGACTCAGCATAAGGATACCAGATAAAGGCCTTTTGTGCCGGAGGTAATTGATTTACGCCCGTATTGTGTGGCGAATTATTAACAGGATGCAGTGGGTCAAACCACTCACCCGAACTACTATCTGCGTAATTAAAATGACGATACGGTTTGTTGTCACCAATAAAATAAGGATATCCAAAGAAACCTGCTTTGCGAGCCTGATTTACTTCATCATAGCCACGAGGGCCTTGTCTTTCACTGTCTTCACCTGCGTCAGGTCCTACCTCTCCCCAGTACAGATAGCCTGTATGTTGATCTATTGATATCCGGTAAGGGTTACGATTTCCCATCACATATACTTCCGGACGGGCTTTGGGAGTACCTTTGGGAAATAAGTTTCCTTCCGGAATAGAATAGGTGCCATCTTCGTTTACTTTAATCCGCAGAATTTTACCACGAAGATCATTACTGTTGGCCGAAGTATACTGTCCGTCCCAACCTTCACGTCCCTGCCGTTCATCCAATGGAGCATATCCTTTTTGTGTAAATGGATTGGTGTCATCTCCTGTAGACAAGTACAAGTTACCTTGTTTATCAAATGCAATAGATCCTCCTGTATGACAACAATCTGTCCGTTTTACTGGGACTTTCATGATTACCTGTTCTGTACTCAGTAAGATAGTGTCTTTCACTGGATCAAATTTAAACCGAACCAAACGATTGGCTGTATCAGGAGCCACATCATAAGAGTAATACATATATACCCATTGGTTCTGATTAAAATTAGGATCTATGTTTAAACCCATTAAACCATATTCAAACTTTTTGTATACAGGAATAGTAGCAACCAGTTTGGTCTTTTGCGTTTTGGGATTGTAAAGTTTTACTGCACCTTTCCGCTCTGTAAATAATACCTTTCCATTATCTAATACAGCTAACTCGGTAGGCTCATCCAACTTGCTGGACAGATTGATCTTATTAAACCGGTTTTCTTCCGGAACCCGCATACTTTTGGCTTTCTTGTAGTCGATTGTCTGCCCTTCTGTTACATACTGAATCCCTCCCCACAAATGCTTCAGGAATAGATCTTCAGTAAAGGTTTCATTAGTATGTCCGAAGTTAGTGTAGAAGACTTTACCTCCATCGAAAGCATGATACCAGGACATAGGATGGAAATCACCCATTTTGCCATCTTTGTACGTTTTCTCGTCAACAGTAATCAGAGGTTTAACCAGATCTTTCTGATAGGATTTAAAATCATAAAACTCGTCTGTACGATCAAACTGTTCAGGTAAGTCTTTTGTAGACGGATGGTTTTTGTCTACAACATGCATTGTTCCTTTCTGTACATTGGGATTTCCTGGGTGAGAGGCAAACTGAGCCCCTACCAACTTATTGTACCAGGGCCAGTCATATTCTGTATCTGTAGCCGCATGAATGCCAACAAATCCGCCCCCGGACTGAATATATCTCTCGAAGTCAGCCTGCTGGTTATTGTCCAATACATCTCCGGTAGTACTCAGGAAGATGACTGCCCGATATTGTTTCAGATTTTTTTCGTTGATTTTGCTTGCATCTTCTGTAGTATCTACAGCAAACCCCTTCTCTTTTCCCAACTTAATAATGGCCAGCTTACCTGCTGGAATAGAAGCATGTCGAAAACCTTTTGTTCTGGAAAAGACCAGTAATTTCATAGGTTTTGCAGCAGAGGCTGTTTTCGTTTGTGGCTTGGTTTGCGCATACGTCTGAAGATTGAGTATCACAAAAACACCCATCCACACTATCGTTCGGCAGGTTTGTAAGACTTGAAACATGAGAATAGATTATTTAAAGCGTATACAATTATAAATGTTAATCTGACACGTAGACTAACAGGCTCCTAATTTACACTAAACACTTCTCTAAAACAATCTAATTTTTTATTGAAAAAGTCACAAAGGAATATTGGTGTCTCTTCTAATATGAATTACACTTTTTCGTTGAAAAAATATTTTTACTATAACCAATAAAGGAATCCGACTTTGTAAGGCTCATATAAGAAAAAAGCCTCCACAAACTAGTAATCTGTAGAGGCGGCCAAGATGTTTCAGTATTTTTTACAAGAACTGTACAACTGTCTCCATTGCCATACTGCGAGAACCTTTAATCAGAAAGTGAGTGTTCTCAAACTTATAATCCATCAACCAATTATTCAATGAGAATTTATCTATGAAGTAATAGGCATCTGGGGCACCAGCAATCGCATTTTGCATCAGCTTTCCACATAAAAGTATTTTATCAAATTTTCCTTTTCCTGCTACTTCTCCTATATGTAAATGTTCCTGAGCACTTTCTTCACCCAACTCAGCCATGTCTCCCAGTATGACAATCTTATTTTCAGCTTTTAATGCAGCGAAATACTCCAGAGATGCCTGCATAGATGTTGGATTGGCATTGTATGCATCCAATAGTATTGTATTGGAGCCTTTCTGGAGTACCTGTGAACGGTTGTTTTGTGAGATATACCCGCTGATTGCCTCATTAGCTAAAGGAAGTGGCACTCCAAAATGTTTTCCGATACATAACGCTGCTGCAATGTTCTCAAAGTTATGTTTTCCAGGAAGATGTGTTTTTACAATTTCACCATCCTCATCCTGATACACGACATCAGGAGCAAACTCCAGTAACTGGCAATGCAGAAAATCATCAGCAGATGGATACATTACAGCCTGAAGACTACGATTTGCCAGCATTTCCTGTAGAATAGTGTTCTGTGAGTTAGCGAAGATAGTTCCGGAATGGGTTTTGAAATAATCATATAACTCACCTTCTCCCTGCTTCACACCTTCCAATCCTCCAAATCCTTCCAGGTGTGCTTTTCCAATATTGGTTATCAGGCCATGCGTAGGTTCACAGATAGCGGTTAGTTCGTTGATGTCTCCAATCTGATTAGAGCCCATTTCCAGTACTACCATCTCCGTATCTTTGGGAATGGATAGCAGAGTTAATGGAAGCCCTATGTAATTATTCAGATTGCCCTGAGTTGCATACACAGTATATTTTTTGGCTAGTACCCGTTGAATAAGTTCTTTTGTAGTAGTTTTTCCATTTGAACCTGTCATAGCAATGATAGGCACAGACAATTGCTGCCGATGGTAACGGGCTAGGTCCTGCAATGCTTTTAAGGCGTTGTCAACCAGAATGTATTGATCATTTACTGCATACTGAGCTTCATCAACTACTGCAAATCGTGCACCTTTGGAGATTGCATCTGCAGCAAATACATTGCCGTTAAAATTACCGCCTTTCAATGCGAAAAAGAGAGAGTCTGGCGTTATCTTTCGGGTGTCGGTTGAAACGGCATTACATTGTAAATACTTTTGGTATAAAGTTTCTATATTCATTTCTGCAATAAAAATATCAGTGGGAAAACACTAATGAGTGATCAAAAATACAAGATCGTATTTTTTGGGACAAATTTCTTTTTAAAGGCTAGCACACAATAGACTATGGATCGTTTCTACATACTAGTATTTTATCTTTTCAATAAGATCTCAGGTGGTGTCAATTTGTATACCCTGCTTATACCTGTATTTCTCTTTTTAGGTTTCTATTCTACTGCCATTTCTCAGACCATACGCTTTCAACAGGATACTTCTATTCCAGTAGTAAATTCAGATTCAGATACATTACTAAATGCATGGTTAGGAGGATTAAACTCACCTCAATACAACCGATTAAAATTAAACAATGACCAGATAGAAGACCTTGTTGTTTTTGATAGAGCAACCTATAAGGTGTACACTTTTATTGCAGAACCACATGGCAATAGCTATAGATGGAAATATACCCCTTATTATGAAACACAATTTCCAAGCATCCGTTACTGGATGCTGCTTGTTGATTATGATCATGATGGGCAGCGGGATTTGTTTACCTATACAGACTTTGGTGTTCAGGTTTTCAGAAATACATCTTCCAACGGACAACTCAACTGGACTCTGGTAACAGACTTATTAATGACAGAGAGTTCATCTGGTGAAATAAATTTATCGGTGTTGGGTACCGATATACCTGTGATCCTGGATATTGATAATGATGGTGATGTAGATCTCATTGCAGGAGATGGGGTAGGTCATGTAGTGTATTATTATCAGAATCAAAGTATGGAACGAACAGGTTCTCCCAATAGCTTGGATTTCAAAACAATAAGTCGTTGTTGGGGCGCATTTCAAAGTACAGAGGTTTGTGGGCAGTTTACTTTTGGTATTAATTGTGGTGATGAAGACTTACGTTTTTCCGGTCAGAAGGTAGAACATGCGGGTACTGCTCTGCTGGCACTGGATTTAAACAATGATGGACTAAAAGAACTATTATTTTCAGCTGTCTCTTGTTATCCGCTATATCAGCTAAACAATACAGGGACATTGCAGAAAGCGCAGATGAGTAGCTTTACATCCGCTTTTCCAGCATCCCGACCTATCAGTTTTTTATTTCCAGCTGCATTCTATGAAGATCTCAACTTTGATGGAGTGAAAGATCTTATTGTCGCTCCCAATGTTGAATTTAATGATGGCAATCTGCAGAATTTCAATCACTCAAGCTGGCGATACACCAATACAGGCACTGATTCAAACCCTAACTTTGTATTCTCAGAAGATAACTTCTTGCAAAACACAATGATAGATCTGGGGGAGATGACCTTCCCCGCGCTCACTGATTATGATGCAGATGGAGATCTGGATCTATTTATTGGCAATGCAGGAACGCCTAATGGAAATGGTAAGCTTTTCAGTTCTATCTATTTGTATGAAAACATTGGGACTAAAGCCCAGGCAATCTTCCAGCTGAAAACTGCCGACTATCAGACTCTATCTTCGTTAAAATCATCCAATCTCAAGCCTTTCTTTCTGGACTGGAATCAGGATGGTGCTGTAGATTTGCTGCTTATGAATACAACCAATACACAAACCACCTTCAACATCTACTTCAATCAGGCAACTGCCGGACAGCCATACCAGCTTTCATCTGAGATATCACAGGTTATCTCATTTAGTTCGTTACAAAGTACTCACGTACCTTGTTTTTATGACTTTGATGGGGATGGAGACTGGGATATGTTACTCGGGAAAAGCCTCGGAGAACTGGAATATTATCAAAATACTGGCTCTAACTCGTCGCCAGTTTTTACAATTAAGAACTTTGCATTTGCACAACAGCCACTGGACGTTTTTGACCGTAGTGAAGCACCATTGGTAACAGACTGGGATGGGGATGGGAAACCCGATCTTTTATCTGCTTATCGCAATTTATCTGCTGCGCCATATGGGGGACGTATTGTAGCCTATTCTGGTATTAGTACAAATGATGATGCCACTTTTACGCCACAGCTAAACACCATTTTCAATCAGTTTCTAAATGAATATGATACCATTTCTCTGCCATCCTATATTACTCCAGCGGCAGGAGATCTGAATGACGATGGTTTACCTGAGTTAGTATTAGGAACTGGTGGTGGTGGAATACTGATATTAAAAAACACCAGCATCAAAGGAGATGGAAAATCAGATGATGGTATTCGTTTAGGTCCTAATCCTGTCAGTGACATTGTTTATATTACTACAGAGAAGGATAGTGAAGTAAGTGTATATAACCTACTTGGCAAACGGTTAATGGATAAAAAGAAAACCCAGGCTAATGTCGAGTTGCCTATCAATGTCAATTCATGGGCAACGGGCATGTATGTCCTTAAAATTACAAATAGCGATGGAACAAAGGTTCGTAAGATGATTGTTGCAAGATAATCTCTCAGAAAAGTCTGGTCCAGCTATTCTTATCTAGTACAGAAATAAGTATATTTCGAGGATTATTTAGCTACTTATCCTCTTGCAAAGAACTATACTTCTGCTGCTTTTAGCAAGCTCACTACTATTTACCTGCAAATCCAAAAATACCACAATATCCAGAGCATTTTACTACTGGCAAACTCATTTTGATATCAATGAGAAAGAACAGAATTATATGGATTCGCTTCATGTCAGGAAGTTGTATGTTCGTTTTTTTGATGTGAGTTATAATCCGGTTAAAGGAGCCGTTCCTTTAGCAGACTTATACAATGGAATAGAATATTATTCTTTGTGCAAGCAGTGTGATACTATCCCTGCAATTCCAGATTCTTTATCTCTGGAGATTGTACCTACTGTTTTTATTACAAATTTCACGTTTGAGAAAGTAAAGTTGCAGGATATACCCGAATTAGCCAGTAAGGTTCATAGAAAGCTTGATCAAATGATCACAGAAAATACTAACAATCGGTATCCTAAAACTTTCAGGGAAATCCAGTTTGATTGTGACTGGACACAATCAACCAAAGAAAAATTCTTTCTTTTTCTAAAGGAATTTAAGCAAAACACTTTGAAGTATCGCATTTCTGCAACCATCCGTTTGTATCAATATAAATACTTTGAAAAAGCAGGTGTTCCACCAGTAGACAGGGGAATGTTGATGGTATATAATTTAACTGACCTGCATAAACTAAAAGAGCAAAATTCTATTTTAGATCTAGAGGAAGCCAAACGATACCTTACTCATACAGACTATCCTTTATCATTGGATATAGCTCTTCCTATTTTTTCATGGGGTATTGTTTTTAGGAATAATAAGTATGTTGACATTGATCGCAATATAAGCCTCACAAAAGCAGAACAATGTTTATTTCTCAAAAAGAATACATCCAATCAGTTTACTGTCACTACAGATACTGTGTATAACAATATTTATCTCAGAGAAGGAGATATACTTAAGATTGAAGATATTTCTTCCTCTCAGCTAGAAGAGATTACAAAGTTTTTAAAGCCATTGTCAGCAAAGACCGATCTAACAGTTACATTCTTTCATTTGGATGAGGAATTGCTTCAGAAGTACAAAACCCAGGATCTGGAAAGAATCTATACCAATTTCTCAAATAGGTAAGAAGTAAAATAGGTAGATAATAATCCCATCAGTAAGATCATGGTATCGATAGTTAAGAATTTTCGGGGTAGTGCATTTAAAGTATTTTTACTCCTTTTACTAAGCTTCTTTGCTGAATCTATTGCATTTGCTTGTGGGTGGTACCCGGAAGCAGAAACGTATCGGTTTGTTTTGTTTAATCCACAACTAGCCAATCGCCGATACGAACCTTTTTATTTCACATCCTACTTCCTGTACGATTATGAAAACCTGGAAAATCGTGAAATTTCTAATCGAAGGAATATCGATGAGTGGATCAAATACACACAATTTAAAGGCAGCCATCATGCGGTCGACTATATTCTGAACTATGTGACTCCGGAAGACTTTACAGAAAACATGGCGTTACCTCAAGAAAAGATGTTTGCTGGCAATCCGTTTATTGAACATTTAATCAGAACTAAAAACCAAGAAACACTCCAATACCTACAATTTGCCAAAAACTGCGAAGTGGTAAACAGCATATATAACGAAGACCCCTGGAGCCGACAAAAAACAAATGATACAAAAGAATATCAGGAGTTGATCTCTTCAGGAGAAAAATTCTACTCTCAAACCAAACAACCATTTCTCCAGTTCAGATATGGATTTCAACTGGTACGATTAGCACGCTATATGGGTGATTATACGTTAGGTAAGCAACTATATAAAAAATATATCGAACCCTATCCATCTCAAAGCATTGTTTATTATTGGGCTATGTGGCATTACGCAGAGATGTACGAGGACAAAGCCTATCAAAATTATTTGGTATCTCAGGTGTTTGACAAGGCACATGATAAAAAGATAGTAGCATGGCAGTTTTTTAATCGTTTACATACACAAGAATCACTTAAATACGCAAAGACTAATCACGAGAAGGCAACCATTCTGGTAATGAATGAACTACATAATCCTGGTCGTTCATTATCGGCAATCAAGCGTATTTATACTATAGACCCTTCATCTGATGTACTGGAAACTTTACTGATTCGGGAAATAAACAAAGTAGAGGATTGGATCTTAACTCCTCGATACACAGAGTTTGACCCAGCTGTTAACTACAGAAATCAAAATCTGTACGACTATACACTAAAAGAGAGAAATGCATATACCTTAAAGAATTATAAAAAAGATATGATCTATCTTGCTGAGGTATTATCATTTATTGAGCAGACTCACACAAATAAAATTCATAATCCTGCATTATGGAATGTTATGGCAGGATACCTCGCCTATATGAATAATGAGTTTGACAAATCCTCAGAATATATCCACCAAACATTGACAGCAAAGGGACTTTCCAAGCGTATTGAAGCACAGGCTCATCTGATAAAGATTGTGGCTGAATTAAACCCTAAGCAGCCTACACAACAAACAGATGCAACATTATTGGCCGAATTAGAATGGCTAGAGAAAAATCAGATGGAGTTGTATCATTATAAAGGCAGCTTCAGCCGATTGATGATGGCATTAACAAATCGGTATTTGGACGCGGGTGATATTGTAAGAGCCAGCTTATGCCATTCGAAAATCTTCGATTTTGTTCGGTTTGAGAGTAATTTCTTCAGTGAGAAAGATTCTATTTCTTATGAATATGACACCAGGACGCCAGGTATGAATACAGAAGGAATGAACTTTTATAGTTCATATCTTTTCTTTTTAGATCAGAAAGCGACTCCTCCTGACATAGGAAAACTACTAAGTTTTCTTGATAAAAGTCCCAAATCAAAGCTGGAATCCTATCTGGCAAGAGATTTACTGAAAGAGAAAGATCGTATTAGAGACCTGCTTGGAATTAAATATTTACGAGAGAATAAACTTTACGAAGCTCGTGATGCTTTTAAAAAGGTTAGTAAAGAATTTTGGGTATCCGACAAAGAATCTTACAAAGCATATTTGAAGGCAAATCCGTTTTATACTAATTTTTATCAGGTTGATTCTTCTTCAACACATACTTCTTCATTTACAAAGTTCTCATTAACGGATAGCCTGATTCATATTATAGAACGTGCAGAAAATCCAAAAGAGTCCAATCGGGCAAAATGGTATTTCTTAGCCGCTAATTGTTATCTAAATATGAGTTACTGGGGTAACTCCTGGATTATGACCCGACATTGGTGGAGTAGAAATGAAGTATCTGACTATTCTTATGCGGAACATCCTTATAGTACCTATCCTGACAATGCAAATTACTATGGATGTGAACGTGCTATGAATTTTTACTTGAAAGCACAGGGATTTGCAAAAGATAAAAGCCAGAAGGCGCTTTGTTTACGAATGGCAGGCCGATGTAAATTCTATAGTCTATTATATACAAATCAATTTTATGAAACGATATATGATTATAAGAAAGGCAGAGAAGTAAAAAATCCCTATTACGCAACCAACCGTTATTATGAACAATTGCAAAGACAGTATCCTGATTTTTATGAGGAGTTGATGTTTCAATGTACTTCATTTGATACCTATTATACATCTTTGTTGTATCCAGAAACTCCATAACAATACAAATAAATACTAATGATGTATGGGTTATTTTTCTGAATATCAGATTTTATTAATTTTGCTCTATCATCTATTTAAATAAATTTATCTACACACTACATTTAACCTAACACACCACCCAATTTATGAAGCGTATTCAGACGTTTGCAACATTTCTATTTGTTGCATTGATTTCCATCAGTAGTTATGCCCAAAAAATTAAAGTTATAGAAGGCGATCTTTCTGCGTTAAAAGGGCAAAAATCTCTTACTATGGAATTTACTTATAATAACATGAAAGTAGGCAAATTTGATAAAGAAGAAGATTATGTAGATACTAAAAGAGCAGAGTACAATCAGAAAGAAGCAGGTAGGGGAGATAAATGGGCTAAATCATGGGTTGATGACAGAAAAAATAGATTTGAACCAAAATTTAATGAGTTATTTGAAAAACATAGTGAAATACAACTTTCACCAAAAGGTACCAAGTACACACTTATTTTTAATACCAGCTCTACAGAACCTGGATTTAATGTAGGGGTATGGAGAAAAAATGCAGAGATAAACGGTGAAGTATGGGTTGTAGAAACAAGCAACAAAAACAATATTATTGCTAAAATATCACTTCAGAAAGCACTGGGTAGAACATTTGGCGGATATGATTTTGATACCGGTCTACGAATTGCAGAAGCCTATGCAGATGCAGGAAAAGCATTTGGTAAATTTATCAAAGACCAATTGAAATAATTCATAATGCAAACAGGCTGCTTTTAAAGCAGCCTGTTTGCATTATGAACAGTAATTTATACTATTATCAGTGCTTACTATTAAGTAAATTGCAGGTATTGTTTATTATAGTTAGGTCTTATGATTTCATTTGAAGAATATCTTACTGGCAAGAAAATAGATTCTGAAGCCTTTCAACGTCAGGAACATAAACGTTGGGAAGACTATAAAAACATTTTTGAGCAAGTGCACCCGGAAAGTTTTACTACTCAAAAGAAATTTGTAATCAATGACTTGCGACGCCAATATCATTTGAAAGAATCAACAGTTCAAACAGATATCGCTACTGAGAAGAAATCGGGTGCCAAACCTGTAATGAAACCTGCTGTCTCTAAGCCAATAGAAAATAAAATACAGGAAACAGAAGGGGAAGAGCCTATTGCTACAAAGGAACCTGTTGCCGAAAAACCAGCAGATATGCCTGTGAAAAAACCGGGTAAGCCTGTAATGCGACCTGTTGTAAAGAAGGTGGAATCAGAAACAGTTGACAAAATTGAAACAGATGCAAATACCAATGTATCAGAAGAAAAACCTTTGTCATCAGAGACAATTTCTCAGAAACCAGCCAGACCAATTATAAAACCTGTACTAAAGAAACCGGCATCTGATGTATCGGAATCAGAGAGTTCTGTAGAAAATACTCAATCACCCGAGACAGAAAAAGTTGAAAGCACACCACCCAAGCTTGCAAAGCCTGTAATCAGGCCTGTTATCAAAAAATCTCCAGCACCTTCAGAAGAAACAAAGCAGGATCAGGAAATCAATATATCATCTGTCACTTCTGAAAATGCAGATAATTCATTACCTGCACAGGAAAGTACACCTAAAAAACCTGCCAGGCCGATTATTAAACCTGTTCTAAAAAAGAAAGACGAGAATTCGCAGTAAAAAAGTAATCCCCAAAACATAATGACTGTCTTGGGGATTACTTTTATATAGTTAGTAATGTAATAATTTTCTCTAACTGAATAACATTAAGAGTTCTCAAATACCTTTGGATCACTGTTATCTTGTGAATGATCATTGGCAAGATCTTCAGGTGTCACCTGAGTATTGGTATTTTTCTTGTTAATTCCATGCACGTTCTGCAAAAACTTATCAATATCTGGATTGGCATAGGTTCCAAATGCATCTACCAAAGCTCCCTTTACTCCATCATCCGTTTCAATCGCATACAGAATAGTCATATCTCCAGGATCTGAAGTACCCTCAAAACGAAAGAAGTTTACAATCTTTATTTGTTCAGGCTGATATGCTTTATCTGAACCAACAATTTTCAACACATCATCTTCTACCTTAAAGTTAGTAGTAAAGCCTTTTGCCTGTAAGTCATTGGTACAGGCCGTTAGTGGGCTTAAGGTATGTTCTAATTTAGGTGAGTTTTCTGAAAGCATAGTTTATGATATTTGTTTACGGAAACATGATAAATAACTATGCCACTAAAGATTATATCTTAATCCCTAGCTTTATTATCCAACTCTTTCTTTCATAATCTACTATACACAAAATATAAACCCCACTCTTCAGTGGGGTTTACAAAATTTAATCTGCATCAATATATCGCTTTGTTACAGGGGCGTATGAGTCAATCCGGCGGTCACGCATAAACGGCCAGTGAGTACGATAATAATCTGTTTTAGATAAGTTGATCTCATGTACATGGATTTCTTCTTTATCATGTGGAGCCTGATACAATACGCGGCCAAATGGATTAGCTACAAACGAACCACCCCAAAATTCCATTCCAGCTTCGCTTCCTGTTCTATTCACAGAAATCACATGTATGCCATTTGCTACAGCATGGCTACGTTGGATGGTCTGCCATGCACCATACTGCTCGTCATTAGTTGCCTGATCCTGAGTGCCTGCCCAGCCAATAGCTGTAGGATAAAATAACATTTCAGCACCCATCAGAGAGGTAATACGAGCTGCTTCCGGGTACCACTGATCCCAGCAAACCAATACGCCAATCTTTGCATACTTTGTATCGAATACCTTATAGCCAAGATCACCTGGAGTAAAGTAAAACTTCTCATAATAACCAGGATCATCTGGAATATGCATTTTGCGATATTTACCTAAATAGGTACCATCTGCATCTATTACTGCCGCTGTATTATGGTATAAACCTTCTGCACGTTTTTCAAACAATGAAGCAATGATTACAACATTCAATTCTTTTGCCAGTTCGCCAAGTTCCTGAGTTGAAGGGCCGGGTATAGCCTCTGCCAACAGAAAATTGTTATAATCTTCCACATCGCAAAAGTATAAAGACCGAAACAACTCTTGTAAACATATAATTTGAGCTCCCTGTGCGGCAGTCTCACGAATGCGTGCTGTCGTCTTCTGCATGTTCTCAAGAGGATCAGCGCTACAAGTTGTTTGGATCAAGCCAACTTTGACAATTTTCATTTTTTATAAGAAGTTATGATGTTTCCGATTATCAATATTTTACAACTATCAATAACCGAATTATTAAAAACAAAATTCAAAAATAATATCTTTTTTAAGAAAAAACCCGATACCTTCTGGATTGGGTATCGGGTTCGGCAATTAAATTTTTCTTTGAGGCACAGGTCTGTTATGTGTTTCTCTATCAACAGGAGGTCTATCTACCAGCCAGTCATCAAGTCCGTGACCGCTAGGAGGATCAAAGGTTGGAAAAACAGCATCCACAGGCGTACCGCCATCATCATCGTTATGGGGTGGAAAATAACTTCTTCGTAAGGCACGAAATAACACCCATGTAAACGCAACGAAACATATAATGAACAACAATAAAAACTTGAGCATCATAATCACCGTCCTCCGCGACATTGAATAAGAGAAAATGTCAGAACTCTGTTTCAGGGGATCTCAAAAAATGTAAGACTGTAGGATAGTATACAGACCAATTGGTTTTATTGAAAAAGCCTGATAATACAGATTTATTTTATGAATGAAATTTATGAAAAATCTTAATGGATTTCAATAACAAAAGTCATAAAAAGTTTTGACACTGCCTATTATTTTAACTTAATTATCAGTAAGTTGAACTGATTGCTCTTCATCCCACCTTGTTATAGTAGCCGATATCTGTAAACTTTTCTAACTTTCGTTTTTGTCGCCTGTTATATTATCTAAATTTCTGTTCCAGCAATAGTGTAAAGGCGATCTGATGCTCTATTTCTTATAATGTTGTTTTATACTCGCAGCGTTCTATATTTCTCTTACAGTCCTCAATAAAGTCATTGCTGAGAGACAAACGGATAGCTTGTTTGTAACAGGAAATAGCTGCATCATAATTACCCTGAAGTTCATTAATGATTCCCAGGCGATTATGTACAGATGGCTTATCTACCGAAGAAACATGTAGTGCCTTTTGCATTAATTCTAAAGCTTCGTCAAATCTTTCCAGATCGGTAAGTAAATACACATAATTCCAATAGGCATGAGGATAATTGGGGGCATATTTTAAACACATTTTATAATGCATCTCTGCTCTCTCATATTCATCTAATTGTGTTTTATAAAGCCACCCCAGTGAGTTATGCGCTCTACAGGATTGGGGATCTTCAGAAAGCATTTCTTCCAGTTTATGTATTGCCTCTACAAAGTCACCATTTTTGATTGCTTGTTCACCTTCCAGGTATAATTCTTCTAAACGAGATGTCATTGAGTTAATAAATTAATTTCTTCGTATTAGTTACTGATTAAAGTCGTGATGAGAATGCCTACTCAGATACTAAAAAATAGTTTTTTTATTTGGTTGCCAAAGTGGTAACTGGTGAAACGAAAAAAACAGACAATTCAGTTCCCTCCACCAATAGCATTTTTAAGTATCCTGGTTAATACAATATACTAAGTGTATAGTAATCTATTTATGTCATCTTATTATATAGGTATACATAGACATACATCACCACTAGATTATTCTCTGATTTACAGCTCATTATTTTTTGTATTCTCCATTAACCATACGCCATATATCAAGAGGATTTTTGTCTTGTAGCGCCTCCGGTAAAAGAAATTGAGGCAGATCCTGAAAACTTACCGGACGCACAAACCGATAGATAGCATTTGTTCCCACAGAAGTACTACGCGAATCTGTGGTAGCAGGGAAAGGTCCACCATGTGTCATGGCATGTGTTACCTCTACACCTGTTGGATATCCATTTATAATAAGCCTTCCCACTTTTTGTGTTAAAATATCTATTAGTTCAGCATATTCTCTCAGATCATTCTCTGTTCCATGAATAGTTGTGGTAAGGTGTCCCTGCAGACTTTCTGCCAGTTTCAATACTTCTTCCTTTGACTGGGCTTGAACATGCAGAGAGGATGGTCCGAATACTTCTTCCAGTAATGCAGGATTCTCAATCGCAGCCTGTGCTGTAGTTTCCAACAAGTAAGAGGATACTTCTGTATCAGATGTATGAGGTAAACTACCTGCCAGGACATTAACATCAGGATTCATACTTAGATGTTCGATCCCCTTCTGATAGGTATTTTTGATAACCGCAGTAAGCATAACGCCGCTTGGAGAACTTTCAACAGAGCTGGTGAGTAGTTCAATAAAAGCTTCACTTTCACTGGAACTCTCAGTCACAATTACTCCAGGGTTGGTACAAAACTGTCCTACTCCTAACGTAATAGATCCTGTCAAACCTGATACAAGGTTCTGTTTTTTCTGTGCCAGAGCCTCAGGCAATATAAATACAGGATTTGTGCTGCCCATTTCTGCATATACAGGAATAGGAATATTTCTCCGGACTGCTGCATCATATATAGCTTTTCCTCCTCTAAAAGATCCGGTAAAGCCAACTGCCTGAATTAGTGGATGTGTTACTAAGGCCATTCCCGGTTCATGTGTGAGTCCATGCACCATCGAAAATACACCATCAGGTAACTGACAAGCCTTGGCTGCTTTCAGAATGGCTGTAGCAACTAACTCACAAGTAGCAGGATGGGCAGGGTGAGCTTTAAAAACAACAGGGCAACCTGCCGCTAATGCAGATACCGTATCTCCACCTGCCACAGAAAATGCTAATGGAAAGTTACTGGCTCCAAATACGGCTACAGGTCCAAGGGGCACTTCCATCTGACGAATGTCTGGTTTGGGCAGAGGTGTACGATCTGGCTGAGCCAGATCGATTCGTGCGTTTACCCAGGAACCTTCTTTCAACAGATTTGCAAACAGCTGAAGTTGTCCAACAGTACGACCACGTTCACCTTGCAGACGAGCTATCGGTAAGGCTGTTTCCAATGAAGCTGTGTCAAGTAATACATCCCCTATTTCCACTATTTCTTCGGCAATCTTTTCCAGAAACTGTGCCTTTTGTTTATCACTCAGGCGTCTGTAAATCTTAAAGGCTTCATGCGCTTTGTGAACTGCCAGATCTACTTCATTTTTAGTCGCCTCATGAAATATAGGTGATAAGGCTTCATTATTTCTGGGATTAATGCCTGTAAAGGTCTGTTTTCCTTGCTGAGAGTATTCGTATCCGATAAGTTGCTGGCCTGTCAACGACATAGGTATAAGGATTTGGTAATGATTTGTAAAACAAGTGTTTTGTCTGCAAAATATAAAACCTCTCATTTAGTGAGAGGTTTTTATGCTAGTAAAATATAGTTGTATGTTCTATTTTTAGATTCAATAGTTCACTAACAATTACATTTTTCTGCTACATAAAAGAAATCCAGACAGGTCTCAATATTATCATCCAGGAAATAATCGGTATACTGGATCTCATTTACTAATCCTGTATTACTATCCATCAATTTTTTCCGGTTCATTCGATTTAGAATATCATATGGAATTTGCAGTAGTGCTCTAGGTAAACGGTATTGCAGATTCAGAATATCATATTTTGTGATTTTCTCTACTGCCTTTTTGTTTTGCTCCATATAAGCCTCTACCTTCTCATTTCCTTGCACTCCAAACGTCTGCAATTTTGTAAAGTACTTTTTCATGAGGGAAATTAACTCCTGTGCCTTATATTCCCGAACATGCCAGGGATTACGAGTTAGCGAACGTTTGATGTTAGGAGTTGTAATGATAAGCTTACCTTCTGGTTTTAACACCCGGTGTAATTCCTTTACAAACAGGTTATCATCCTCAATGTGTTCTATTACCTGAAAAGCTACTACTGTATCATAACTTTCGGTAGGTATCTTTTGTAATGGAGGAACATTCTGGCCAATAAATAACGCATTGGGATAGGTTTGACGCAATTGTTCTATCAACTGTTCATTTTTGTCTATACCGGTATATTTATCACAAGCCTCAGATAAAATAGCAATTCCTCTGCCCACACCACAACCTACCTCCAGCAACTGACCTTTAGTAATAGTTGTTGCTTCATAATATGCAAACAACAAACGTTGATGTATCGGGTTATCCGATATAATTTCGTGTGAGGTTATCTCTGTTGTACTAAAAGACATTCGTTTTTGTTTTTTATAATTTGCAGTGTATAACTAGCTGATAAAAGTCTTCTCTTCAAAAAACAACTGCCAGATATAAATCTAGAACTTCACGCCTGCCCTTTTTAATTGGCCTTTGATAAAGTTTTTAAGTGTTTCTTTTGTATTAGTTCCTACTTTCTTTAATGTACTATCTCCCGGCTTAGGCTTAAAGATTGTATCATGGTATTTATTCAGTATAGTAGGATCTGTGATAGGAGTATAGAAATAAGTATAGAATGATTTTCTTGTTTCTCCTGGAGGCAATGTAATTTTTGAATATCCATGATAAGAAATCTCACTGGTTTCAAAAATCAACACCCGATTCAGTATAGGCATTACAACCTTTTCCATCTTGGTCATATCTGCATTCCACATTTCCATTCCTCCACCATATTCTTCTTTCCAGTTCTTATTCAGGTATACCAGAAAATTCAAACGGCGATAGACATTCTTTACATGGTGTATGTTAAAGTCAACATGTATATCCAGAAAGCTTCCATCGCTACCCTGATGCAAACCAGTTCCTAAACTATCGTCTGTCACAAATACGCCTTTGATTCCTGTGACCTTCTCCATCCATTGAGCAAACTCAGGGGACATAATTTCGTTGCGCACCTGAGTAAAGATGGGATCAAAATCAGAAAAGTTAGATCCTTCAGACTTATTTTCATTCATTCCTTTCCAGTGCTTTGTCAACTTCTCTACTGAAGGAAAATTTTCATATAGCTTATCCGCTACTTCCTGACGAAAGAAATTATCAAGAACCAGATGTTTATATGGCTTACTAGTCTGAAATTCAGCAGCTAACTTTTCTACTTTAGCTGCATCTGTATAAATTGGATTAATCAGTTCCATAATTGAAAATAGGCCTGTCAATAAATGGTTAATTGAACTAACTATAGTAGAAATGTAAGAACGATGGTGTCACAAAAATAAACTAATGGGTAATTTCGTTTTTAACAAGGTATTATTTTTGCGAATGTTTATCAATGTGTTTGTGAAAACTCATTACTTTTAGAATATACTTTTACAAAAGTAATCATTTTTATACAACACTGAGATTTTCAGTTTGAAAAGATACTATTTTGATTGCAGCCTGTTCTGTCTATAAATTACATATACAATGAAACTCTATTATTTTTTTCTTGGCGCAGCATTATTCGTAGCTGGTTGTTCACGACCTCCTGCATCCAAGCCTGTCAGCAATCCTAATAAACCCATTGTAACAGAAGAAATTTCACTTATACCCAAAACCAAAACACTGGTTCAGGATACTGCTGTTAGGGTATTTGTTGAAGCCCAAATACTGGGTAACTATCAGACTATGACACCTCAACGCTTTGTCAGCGATTTTATTTTCAATTATGCTATTCTACCCGATTATAGTAGTCGGGATATATTACAGCGCAAAAATGTTCGTCTGACAGTTGATGATCTTACCAAGTTAGAAGACAACCGTTTTTTGTTTTCATTTACAGTTCCCAAGTTGCAAGTACCTACAGCACTTCTTCTCCTGGAAATCAATAATCTGACAGCATCCAAAAAGGTGCTACACGATGTTCCGCTAAAATTTACTTCCACCCGTTTGAGTGATACCTATGGCATATTCGATCAATATGGTGAATACCCTATGATTCGCAACTTTGCTACACAAACAGATACACTTCAGATTGCAGATCTGAACCATACCAAACGCTCAATGGTAGTAACGCATTATAGTCATGATTTTGAACCTGCACCTTCTCCTATGGGTAGTGCAGCTAAAAACGTTCCCAAAACTTTAGCACCTGATAGTTTATTTACTGTCTCTACCGATCAATCCTTTACTCTCTCAAAACCTGGCTTATACTTCTTTCAGGAAGATACCAGCCAAAATTCAGGAGTTAGTATCTGGATAGGTGACAAGCGTTATCCAAGATACACCCATCCCCAGGATTTGGTAGAACCACTTATTTATATCAGTACGAAGAACGAACTGAAAGAATTGCAAACAACAACTATACCTAAGAAGACACTTGATACTTATTGGTTGCGTTTGACCAGTAATAGTGAAACGCGTGCCAAGCGAAGTATTAGAGCTTATTATCGTCGTGTAGCAACAGCAAATAGATTATTCTCCAGTTACAAGGAAGGCTGGAAAACAGATATGGGTATGATATACATTGTGTTAGGGCAACCAGACCAGGTGACCCGTCTAAAAGACAAAGAAGTATGGACGTATACTCAGAATGCCAATTTTTCAGAAATAAACTTTACATTCATGCGCCGTCCAAATGCATTTACAGAAGAGGCATATGAACTAGTACGTTATGTAGAATATGAACCTATCTGGTATCCAGTTGTTGAAGAATGGAGAAAAGGTGTTGTAGAATAAGAGGATGTCAGATATAAAAGTAAAAAGGGTGGGTATCAGATACCCACCCTTTTTACTTTTATGTACTATCATTATTAAAGTCGGCTTAACACCTCAATACGATGAGAATCTAGCTTTAAGAAGATCCAGAGTAAAATTGTAAAAGACCACAAGGATGATCCACCATAGCTAAAGAAAGGAAGAGGAATCCCAATTACAGGAAGCAATCCAATTGCCATTCCAAGATTTACCGCAAAGTGAACGAATAGAATACAGGCAACTGAATATCCATATACCCGCGAAAAGCGATCCCGTTGACGTTCTGCCAGAGAAACAATACGGCAAAGAAGACCTATAATCAGGATAAATACGATTAATCCACCAATCCATCCGTGTTCTTCACCAATAGTAGCAAAAATAAAGTCTGTACTTTGTGCAGGTACAAAGTCAAACTTGGTCTGTGTACCATTCAGAAATCCTTTTCCCCAGAAGCCTCCCGAACCAATAGCAATCTTAGACTGAAGTACCTGCCAGCCAATTTTTTTCTGATCAACGGTCTCAGGTTTTAATAAAACCATGATTCTATCTCGCTGGTGAGCTTGCAATACATTAAACATAAAGAAACCAACCAACTCAATCATTGCACTTACAAAAGCTCCCCCTCCAATAGACATGAGTATGTTTCGGGGGCTCTTCCAACGCAGATTAAGAATTACCAGCCCTATAATAACCCAGACTGCAATGTGAAGATATAGGTGTTCTATTATCAATGATAAGATAACAATAACTGCAGCAATAATAGGAAGTATTAATACCCATGGAGTAAGGCCTTCTCTATACAGAACCAGGATAAAGGCCCCAAAGACCAGAGCAGATCCTGTATCATTCTGTTTTAATATTAATAAAGCCGGAATGCCGATAATAGCGCCACAAACAAGCTGAGTTCGGGTATCATCAAATTTTATTTCGTTATCACCCAGATATTTTGCCAGCGTAAGTGCTGTTACAAATTTGGCAAACTCTGAGGGTTGTATCCGAACACTTCCTATTTCAAACCAGGCTTTTGCACCATGCACATCTCTGGCAAGAAATATTACGCCAATCAATGCAACAGCAATTAGCCCATAAAAAATGTAAGCAAAAGCTTCAAAGAACTTGAAGTCCACAATCATAATTAATAGAATCAGAACCAGTGATGACCCTATCCAAAATAATTGTTTACCCGAATTAAAACTAAAGTCAAAAATACTTTGGTGAAGTTCCGGATCATATACAGCAGCAAAGATATTGAACCAGCCTGCAAATACACAGGCAGTGTACAAGCCCACAGTGAGCCAGTCTAACTTTCCTGTTGAGATTTCCTGTCCAGGCCTGGGCTGAGCATAAAGCATAATTTCTTTTGAATATAAAGTGTTGATGAAATGATCAGTTTTTCTCAGTAGGTGATTTGGCGCGATTGCTCACAATAATAGGTTTGGTTTGTTTGCTGGTATCTGGTTTAGGAAAACCAGGAAGTGAAGGTTTGGGCTTAGAGCCTGTACTATCCTTCTTAAGAGCTTTAGGATCAATTTTAGGCTTAGGCATATAATTACGCAACTTGAAATCTTTTTCCAGTAAAGTTCTGTCTACGTGGCCTTTTAAATACTTCTCTACAATCAAACTGGCGATAGGTGCTGCTGCAAATCCACCAAAACCTGCATTCTCAACATATACAGCCAATGCAATTTTAGGATTGTCTTTTGGTGCAAAGGCGACAAACACAGAGTGATCTTTCTCTCCTTTTTTATTTTGTGAGGTTCCGGTTTTTCCACACATAACAATATCCGGAATACGTGCCTTTGACCAAACCGTTCCTCGTTTTACGGCATCTTCCATACCATCAACTACAGTCTGAAAATGCTCCGGTTTGATACTTGTGTGGTGTTTTTCCTGATATTGAGGAAGAGGGGTTCCATTTTTACCTATACGTTTGATCAAATGTGGTGTATAATAATAACCACGATTAGCCATAATTGCTGCAAGGTTCGCCATCTGGATAGGAACTACATTTAGTTCTCCTTCTCCAATACTTACTGAATAAAAGTTTGAGAACTGCCAGCGAGATTTTCCATAGGAACGGTTGTAGATAGCTGTATCTGGAATAAACCCTCGTTTTACGTTAGGCATATCTACATCCAGCCTTGTTCCAAATCCAAACGTTTTTACATGTTTGTTCCACTCCATTAGGCCAATCGGGGCATCTCTCCAGTTATTACCACTACTTTGTGCATAGATAATACGTCGGTAAACATTGTAAAAATAGGGGTTACAGGACCACTCGATCGCATTGTGCAAGTCATTATGTCCACTTGGATGGCTGTGACATTTCATGGGTACTTTGATACAGGCAAACTGAGATTGCGGATCAATTACCCCTTCTTCCAAAGCAACCAGTGATTGTACCAGCTTAAAGATAGATCCAGGGCGATATACTGCCTGTATAGGCCTGTTATACATTGGCAAGTAAGGATTCTTTTGTAACTCACTAAAGTTCTTTCCAAACAAACGTCCTACCAGTAAGTTCGGATCATAACTAGGAGCTGATACCATAGTAAGTATTTCGCCGGTAGAAGGTTCAATCGCAACAATACTACCAATCTTATTAGTCATTAAACTATCTGCATATCTCTGGAGATCTAAATCAATAGATGAAATCAGGTTTTCACCAGCAACAGCAGAGGTATCAAAAGTTCCTTCTTTAAAAGCACCTTTCTCAACACCATTTACATTGACCATGACATAACGTACACCTCGCTGTCCACGTAATTGTTCTTCATAATACGACTCTACACCTGAAATACCTATGTAGTCACCTTGTCTGTAGTAATTCTGATTTTCGAGGCGTTTCTCACTAATCTCACCTATATATCCAAGAGCATTAGCGAGTGTGGGTTGAGGATACTTCCGGACAGCACGCGAAGTATAAAAGAATCCCGGATAATTGATTAAACGATCCTGAATATGAGCAAACTCATTCACAGATAGCTGTTTCAAAAAAACAGTAGGTCGTCCTCTAGCATATTTAGATCGTGTTGCAATAGTCATTACCGAATCAAAATACTGCCGTGTAACTCCCATTGTGTTACAAAAACTTAGCGTGTCATCGATTTTGGCTTTTTTAGGAATGACAGAGATATCATATACCGATTCATTGATTACAATCAGTTTGCCGTTTCTATCCAGAATCTGACCTCTATGTGGATAGACAATTACTCTCCGAATGGCATTGTCATCGGCTTGTGATTTGTAATTATCATCAACAACCTGTAAATAAAAAAGTCGTACTAAATAAACAATACCAACAAGTATAAAAATACCTTGTATTACAAATCTTCTGGAATCTTTCATGAATGTAATTTACTACATCGCTCAGTTTGAGGAACTATTATAAAAACGAATCCAAGCCTACAGAAGTGCCAGACTCTGAATTTATATTTTTAAGGACGCCAAATTTAGGATTCTTGTAAGGGCTTAACTGCAAAATTAGAAAATTACAACGTAGTAGTAACACAATTTGTTGCACAAATGATAAATTTCTGCTCAAATTGTTTGAAAAGTTTTATTTATCAGCCATTTGTTTAGTATGAATCTCCTTTTGTCTCTCAGAATAGGTGCTCCTATCCCCCAGTGTTATCAGAATAGTATTCTAGATCTCATAAGAAAGGATGCGAAAGATTTAATCATATATGATTGTGATAATCATTCTGACAGTGTTATAATTAGCTATGCCACAGATTTACTTGAGAAATCTGCCAAAGCTGCCATCATCATCGAGATGGAACAGGAGGGAGATTTCCCTTTGGGGCAGTTGCGTTTATTATTTACTAAGCTTATACAACATACAACAAAGATACTAGTATTTACTGTGGGTACTCATCCTGCTGCAAACCACATTCTTCAGGCATTACCTGCTACTATTCAATTTCATAATCTGGACAATCCAAAACAGGTTAAACAAATTCTGTCTTTCCTGGAAAGAATCAATGAACAGTAAATTTCCTAAGGCTTTATCAGATCTTTATTGAGTGATATGTCTGCTTTCCTGATTAGCTATAAGATCAGACTGTTTAACATCTTTTGACTTGTATACTGAAGCTTCATATTTTGGAGGTGCATATAAAAATCCAAAAGCTTCAGCCCCTTCTTTTGTCGTACATTTATGGTGAATCTTATGTGCCCGGATCATTCGACGAAGGTATTTATTCTCAGGACGTAATCCGTGTTTGATGCGTTGATGAACCAATACATCATGAAACAATACATAAAAAATACCATACGCTGTAATACCCATTCCTACCCACAGTAAAAATCTCAACTCAGCAAACTCAATACCTGCCATTATGCTAGCAGCTGCTGGTACACTAAACACCAATCCAAACAAGTCATTTTTTTCGAATGTTCCTGCGTAAGGGGCATGGTGTGATTTATGCCAGTTCCACAAGAGTCCATGCATAATATACTTATGAGTAGCCCATGCTACACCTTCCATCAGAAAAAAAGTGGAGATGGCAATCAAAATATTTATCCAAAGGGGAAACATATATAACAGATTTTGTAGGGTTTGTAATTGTTAAGATTAATGCGAGGATTTCCAGATGTTTCTCTGCTCTAAGTAGGGATACAAAATTAAAAACATTGATCCCATAAATACAAGACCTTGTAGTGTATTTTATTGAATAACAATTAATTATAGCTTACAAATTGCGTTTCTGACTTCTTCCATTAACCACATAGGAGTAGAGGTAGCACCACAAATGCCCACCGTTTCATTCGTGGCAAACCAGTCAGGGGTAATGTCTGTCACCTTAGATACAAAGAAAGTATTGGGATTGGTTTCTTTGCAAACATTGAAGAGTACTTTTCCATTTGAAGATTTAGAACCAGAAACAAAAATAATCTTGTCAAAGCGCTTAGCAAAGAGACGTAATTCTTTATCACGATTCGACACTTGACGGCATATAGTGTCATTGGATTCCACTTCAATGCCTTCTTCTTTTAGTTTCTTTGTTATATCATAAAACTTATCTGTGCTTTTAGTAGTCTGGCTGTATAAGGTAATACGTCTGGGCATATCCTTTGGATTTAATTCAGATAAATCCTGAAACACAACTGCCTCATTGTTGGTTTGCCCAAGTAGCCCTACCACTTCTGCATGTCCATGTTTTCCATAAATAAATATGCTATCATCTCTATCATACGAATTTTTGATACGATTTTGCAACTTTAACACTACTGGACAAGACGCGTCAATTAATTCAATGTTATTTTTTAGTGCAAGCTCATAGGTAGAAGGAGGTTCTCCATGTGCCCTGATCAAGACTTTTTCATTTTGCAAATCAGCTAGCTGATCATGATTAATGATTCTCAGACCTTTATTCTCCAGACGATTCACTTCCTCATCGTTGTGCACAATATCTCCCAGACAATACAGATACCCCTGTTCATCAAGAATGTCTTCTGCCATTTCAATTGCATAAACAACACCAAAACAAAAGCCCGAATTTGTATCTATGGTCACCTGAAGGTTCAGCATAAAGAAAAGTTTCAGTTCAAACAAATACCTGTAAATTTGTCATTTAAACAGATAAACTAATTTTAGCGGAATGTGTTTGAAACAAAGTGAGGTTTTTTTACAATCTGTTGTTAAATAAAGATGAGTACATGTTGTATATTATATGTGCTCTGGAGTTACTTATTCTGAGTATAAATTAACAGGCACTGCCTTTAAACTTTTAATGAATATACTAACAGTCAAAGATTTAAACAAAACTTATTCTGGACAATTTGATCCAGCTATTAAAAATATAACACTAGCGGTAAAGAAAGGAGAAATATTTGGGTTGGTGGGAGAGAGTGGAAGTGGTAAAACTACTCTATTACGAATCATTGCTGGACTGGAAGATGCAGATAGTGGTAGTGTTCGTTTATTAAAAGAAACTATAACAGGTCCTTCTCAAAATCTTGTACCTGGACATACACATATACGGTTGGTACATCAAAACTTCAATTTACAACCCAATATATCCATTCGTCACAATATTTTGTATTCTCTCAAAGGCTATGATCTGCAATACCAACTAGATAGGCTGGATAAAATGATAGATCTATGTGATTTATCCGCATTACAACACAAATTACCTCGTCAATTATCCGGAGGAGAAATGCAACGGGTGGCCTTAGCTCGTGCATTGGCAGATGAGCCTATGTTGTTGCTACTGGATGAACCATTCAGTAATGTTGATATTCTTCGCCGACAGGAGTTGAAACAAGAGGTGAGTGATATTATTCGGAAAAGTGGTACTACTGCTATATTTGTCACCCACGATACAACAGAGGCATTAACGCTTTCTGATACAATCGGTGTGATGCGGGATGGCTCTCTTATTCAGATTGGAACACCGCATCATATTTATAATCAGCCTGTAACACCTTATGTTGCCAGCTTCTTTGGTAATGCCAATATTATACCTATAAGTAAGCTGCAACCCTATCTAAGAATAAAACAACAATCTTCTCTATTTAACAAGCAGGATGTGGTATGTATAAGAGCAGAGTCCATACAAATCTGTCAGGAGATAGAAGCCGACCTGACAGGAAAACTTAAGAAAGTTTATTACCTGGGGATGTATGAGTTATGGGATGTACAAATAGCCAGAAATATATCACTCTACCTTCTTCATTTCCAGAAGACACCTCCACCGGAAAAATTATTTCTGAAGATTGTATGGGAACAGGTACATGTTTTCAACTAATTGTTTATAAGTCTATTATAATCGGATCGTTCACAGGCTTATAGTTCAGGTTCATGATACTGGCATTGATAAAATGCATGTTGTCTACTTCTATCTGACCATAGGCCTCATGGATGTGTCCAAACAAATGAAGTTTTGGCTTTATCTTCCATACAGCTTCCAATAAGTCATCACAACCAACAGTATCTCCCCGGTCTGTCTTATCTAAAATACCCCGAGGAGGTCCATGTGTTACAAGTATATCTGTATTAATGGGTATCCTGTCCCAATATTTCCGTATATCAGCACCACGCTGACGGTTAAATGCCCAATCAAAGAACCAGGGGGTAATAGGTGATCCCCATATGGTAAGACCTTCTATCTTAACTTCTGTGTTACGTAAATAGACTGCATGGGTAAGTAGTGCCTCTGCCCGTTTAGCGTTTCGCTCAAATAAAAAATCATGGTTTCCTGCAACAATCACTTTATGACGATGTGGCAATGTAGAAAGCCAGTCATTAAAGTCAATAATTTCAGGTTCCTTTCCCCTTTTGGAAATATCTCCTGCATGAATAAGTAAGTCCCCATCCGGAATGGCTATTTCACTATGAGCACCATGTGTATCAGAAATGCAAACAATACGCATAGACACCAGATAAGTTTATTAAAACGTTTTATACTTTTTTATAGTAACTATTCCTACCTACTTCTTTTGCCATGGCCATCTGAATTCTTTTTTATCTTTCCCTTTATTTTTCTTCTTCCATTTGAACGTATTATCAATAGGGAAGAAATATCTCAACGATACATAGAACTGATTGTATTCTTTAAATTCTTCATCTCCATTGAAGAAAGCATTATATCCTGTAGTCAAATGAAATCCTAACAGCCTGAAACCAACAACAGGTGCAACCCCCAATTTCCCTTGTTTAAAGTTAGTAGCATAGACCAGGTTTGCTCCATATGTCAAAGCTATTCTTCCCGCTTTGTACCATACACCCACTTTATATTCAGCTGTATTATCCCAGAAATTATATCCGAAAGAACCTCCCACTGAGAACATACGTGGTTTAAACAGACTGATAGTTCTCCAGTGATGCTCAAACCCCATTTCTAAAAAGTTATACGCACCACGCTGAAACCCTAATTGAGCTCCGTAATTCCGTTGACGCAGTTTACCCAGCAACGAATTACCATCTTTTGGACTGAAAGTAGAATATGAATAGTTGTAATCTGACAGTAGCTGACTAGTATCTATTGATGAACCAGAAGATGTGTCAGTATAAGCAAGAGAATAATGTACCGGATGGTCAGATAAAGAAGTGTATTGAGCCTGAACATAAAGAACAGGCAGAAAGAGAAACGCCAATAATAACCGCATGCAGGATGAGTGAGTTTTATAAATTTAGACCCGATTGATGGTTGTAACAGGTTAGGGATAGTTCAATACAAATTGGTAGAAAAGTATGTAATTGTGTAAACGTATCACATAGAATAAGATCCTCTGCGGTTGGGAAGTGAGATTTTATTGAAGTAAACGCCCATTTTCAAAATGTAGTATATTTCCAAATGATTCGTATTCATATACCTGATTGGAACATAAAATTACTAAGCGGTTCTGTACCGTTTCTGAAATTAATTTCTGATACCAGGCAATTCCTGTTGTATCAAGGTTAGAAGTAGGTTCATCCAATAAAAGAATGGGTGTATCAGAATAACAAGCTAATCCTAACTTTAGCCGTGTTTTCATTCCAGACGAAAAATTGCTGATAAACTTATCTTTTGATCTCTGCAATCCAATTCTTTCTATAAAAGAATTTACATTCAGATTATCCCTTAATTGCTTAAATCTCAAATGAAATTCTATTACTTCAGTTAATGTCAATTCTTCAATCAATTCCAGGTATGGCGATGCTACGGAAATGTGCCGGAAAATGTTGTCTTCAGAAACAATTTTTGTTTGTAAGGAATAAGAGATCTTTCCTTCTGTAAGTGGCAAATTCCCTGCCAGTATCTGCAGAAAGGTTGATTTTCCACTTCCATTCGGTCCGGTAATGACATAGACATTACCAGATTCAAGCGTAAGATTTATATTTCGGAATATCCAGTCCCGATTAAATTTTCTTCCTACATTATCAAGCGTAATACGCATTGCAACAGTTAAAGAGTTAAAAATAAAGATAGACAGGTAATTTTATTGCTGCATCTGGCCATTGCGCACAAAATTACGAATATGATCAATAACAATTTCCATAAGACGTTCCCGAGTTTCTACTGCAGCCCAGGCAATATGAGGAGTTAGAATTAACTTATGTTTCTTTTGAACAGATAATAAAGGATTTTGAATAGTCATAGGCTCTCGTTCAAACACATCCAGTCCAGCACCTGCAATCTGGTCTTCATCTATAGCCTTTGCCAAATCTGTCTCATTAATTATGCCACCCCTACCAAGGTTAAGAAGAATGGCAGTAGACTTCATTTGACGTAATGTCGCGGCATTAATCAAGTTTCGTGTTTGCTCTGTTAATGGAGAATGCACAGAAATTACGTCTGATAATTGTAAAAGATCCTCCCAACTGACATGTTTATATTTCTCGGGACGTTGCTTACCTGATATGGAATGGTATACTACCTCCATACCAAATGCTTCTGCAATATGTGCAACCCCTCTCCCAATATCTCCTAATCCAATAATACCTAAACGTTTTCCTTTCAATAATCTAAATTCCCGCTCCAGATGTGTAAAAGTGCGACTTTGTGTATAGCCTCCTGACTTTACATACTGATCATAGTAGAGAATCTGTTCCTGCAACGCCAGCAATAATGTAAACGTATGTTGTGCAACACTGTCAACCGCATATCCGACAGCATTCTTAACAAGTATACCTCGTTGCTGAGCAAATGTAACATCTACATTATTTATACCTGTAGCCGTTACACAAATAAGCTTTAAGTGAGTCGATTTTTCAAGTACAGCACGATCTAATACCACTTTGTTTGTAAGAACAATATCCGCATCATGTATTCTCGATAGCGTTTGGTCAGGAGTAGTTACAGGATAAATTATAAGATCACCTAATTCCTTCAGGGAAGACAGCAAAGGAACTTCTCCAAATGTTTCTGCGTCTAAAAAGATAATCTTCATAGTGTATATATTCTTGTTTGGCGCAAAATACTACCTTTTCGGATTATATAGTGTAGTGACTAGAAGGAAAAGCAGAAAACCTTTAGATAGGGAAAGGTTACATTTTAGTCAGTAAGGTTAATTTAGTAGAGACAATTATAGATAAAATAAGTAAGTAGTTTTGCTTACTGAAAAATATGCAATACATGCTTTGTTAGATGCAAAATCTACGCAGTTATAAAAGTTTTTACCAGATATTTATTTGTAATTAAGACCTAATCCATTAAATTGCTAATTATATCCAAACTTAAAAGCCAATCTACCTGTTAGTTTAGAAAAACTGATCGCTTGTTTAATCAAAACCGCATATTAGTAATCCAGTAATATACAATGTCAAAACAAAAACTAACGTTCAATCCTCTGTCAGCTTGGATCAATAAGGATGAGAAGAAGCCTTTGATCATTTCAGGTCCATGTAGTGCTGAGACTGAAGAGCAATTGGTAAATACCGGTTTGGCTCTTAAAAAACTTAATGTAAGTGCTATTCGTGCGGGTATTTGGAAGCCTCGTACCAAACCTGGTACTTTTGAAGGCAATGGAGCAGCAGCTTTACCTTGGATCAAATCTGTAAAAGAAGCTACAGGACTACCGTTTGCTACTGAAGTTGCTACTCCTCAACATATTGAAGAAGCGCTTAAGTATGGTGCAGACATTCTATGGATTGGAGCCCGTTCTACTGTAAATCCTTTTACAGTTCAGGATATGGCAGACGCATTGAAAGGTGTAGATATCCCAGTTTTGATCAAAAACCCAATTAACCCTGAGCTTGCTCTTTGGATTGGTGCTATTGAACGTATCTATAATGCTGGTATTCGTAATATTGCAGCTATTCACCGTGGATTCTCTACTCATCGGAAAACGAAATACCGGAATGAGCCACTTTGGGGGATTGCTATTGAATTAAAGACATTATTCCCTGATCTTCCAATTATCGGAGATCCAAGCCATATCACAGGAAAAAGAACTGCTATATACGAAGCATCTCAGAAAGCACTCGATCTGAACTATGATGGTTTGATGATCGAATCTCACCTTGATCCTGACAATGCATGGAGTGATGCGGCACAACAGGTGACTCCTGCTGCGTTGGAACAAATCCTGGCAGCATTGAAAACCCGTCAGACTACATCAGATGATGCTATGTTTATCAACCATCTGGAAGATATGCGTCATCAGATTGATGATGTTGATCGTGAACTACTGGAAATCCTGGCTCAACGTATGAACATCGTAGAGAAAGCCGGAGAGTACAAACGCGAGCACAATGTGACTGTATTTCAACAGGATCGTTGGTCTGAAATCTTCAAAACACGTCCTGAGTGGGCTGAGAAGATGAAAATCAATAAAGATTTTGTAGCAGAGATGTTTAAACTTATTCATACAGAATCTATCCGTCTCCAGACTGAAGTTTCTGAACGTGAGAAGATTAAAGCTTAATTTAATTGAACAAACGGAAAAAAACTCCATTCATTTTATGAGTGGAGTTTTTTTTATGTCTGTCAATTACCTTCTAATGATTATACAAAAGTTGTGACTGCATTTGTAGCTGCCGTTGATAAATCCACATCCATGCTATAGCTATAAGAGCATATATAATTAGTACAGATACAGGTAGAGGAGTTACTTTTCCTTCTGCATGGCCAATTTGCATACACAGTGCTAATATAGATAGTCCTAATCCTGCTCCCATAAAATATGCGGTGGTAGATATACTGGAACCTACTCCCTGTTTCTCATTGGGGATTTTCTGAATTGCCATAGCAGTCAAGCTTGGAAAGCAGATTGCCATACCACTTCCTGTAACACATGCGACAGATGCAAGAAGAACAAACAGGTTATAATCCAGCCAGAATACTGTCAGCAACAATGAAGCTCCTGTCAGCATCAGGGTCATACCAAGTATTCCAATCTGAACTATATTCATCTTTTTCAACAATACAGGTAGCAAAAACTTAGAAATCAGAGAAGATACTATACTGAATGGGACCAGTAATAAACCTGACTTAGCTGCACTGAAGTGCATATTTTGTTGAAGTATCAGAGATAGGAGGAATAGATAACCAGAAAAGAAAGCTCCTAATAGCAAACAAGTCCCATTACCTAAAATGGTAATCGGATGTTGAAATAAAGAGAATTCAATCAGTGGAGTAGTTTGACGCTTGCTTCTGTATACAAACAACCAGAAACTTCCCGAAATTAACAGAAGCATAACTCCTGTACTAATAAAATTCTCTTGTATATCTGCAAGATCATGTACAACATAAGATAATGCAACAATTATCAATGTTAACAAAACTCCTGACAAGATATCAGGTTTATTTTTGTCATCAGTAGTCTGATCGTTATCTATATATTGGTAGGCCATATATAGAGCTACGGCGATAACTGGTACATTAATGAAAAAAATCCACTGCCAGCCAAAATAGGTGGCAATTAACCCTCCCAGAGAAAGCCCACATCCAGATCCTATAGCTGCAAATGAACTGAAGATGCCTAATGCTTTATTGCGTTCATGAGTCTCTGTAAATGTATTGGTAATGATTGACATAGCAGAAGGCATGGCCATAGCTGCAGCTAACCCCTGTAATGCTCTGAATCCCATTAACCAGAAAAATGAGGGAGCTAAACCAGCTCCTAATGAGGTAATCAGAAACAAAGTGCTCCCAGCCAGAAATATTCGTTTTCTCCCCATTACATCCGACAATGTCCCTCCCACAACCAGAAAACCGCCATAGAACAACAGATATATAGTTTGTAGCCATTGGATGGTTTCATTAGCTACCCCAAATTCTGTTTTAATCAATGGCATTGCCAGATTTAAGATGGCAATATCCAATGCTTCAAAGAATATGGCAGTTGAAGCTACAATAAGAATAATATTTTTTCTGTTAATCACAAGTATATACATTTGTTCTATGCAAAGTTACATAGTGCTTATATAAGTACTATTAGAAATAGCAAATACAGAACATTTGTATATTTATTATATTTTAAACAGAACAAGTATACATGGCAAGTACATATAATACTACCTCAGCAGAACATATATCCAGTCCGGCTTTGGTATTGGATTCTAAAGACTATGAAATTTTGCGCTTACTACAGGAAAATGCGAAAAGCACAGTAAGAGAAATAGCTGCTAAAGTACACCTGAGTACAACACCTGTGCATGATCGGATCAAGCGGATGGAAAACAGTGGAGTGATTAAGCAATATGCTGCTCTGGTTGATCGTCGTTTGGTACGTAAAGGGATTATGGTTATCTGTTATGTATCCTTAAAGGAGCATACTAAAAAAGTAGGGGGAAGATTTATTGAAGCTATTCTTCAAATGAGATCTGTCATTGAATGTTATACCATCTCAGGGGAATTTGACTTTATGCTTAAGATCATTGCAGAGAGTATGGATGACTATCATACCTTTTATATCAATGAACTCAGTGAAATCAAAGGTATCCGATACATGCAGAGTATTTTTGTGATGAACGTAATCAAGGATACTCATCAGATTATTTGAGAATGTATTAGGAAGTTGTATTCTGTAATAGCGAGGACAGTGAGTTATCAGGATTCTGGTTATATCTCAAGATTATCAGAGTCCTGATACTTAAATAAAGCGATCAGATTTCTGATAGGGTGAAATTATAATCAGTAGCTTGATATTTTTCCAAAGTGACCAGAATTCCAGTCATTGGCAGAAGTGACCGGAACTCCAGTCATCTGTGAAAGTGAACAGAGTTTAGGTCAAAATAAAAATTGACCATTATTCGAATATTTCTTGAAAGTGATCGGTATTCCAGTCAAACGCAAAAATGATTTGAATAATGGTCAAAAATACTTTTAACTAGAAATCCATTTACTTTTGCTGACAGCGAGGCCATGAACAGATTTCTGATCATCATTTAGATTGTGCATAGTTCGTTGCACACTATTATATATCTTGAGTTATTGTGCAATTGTGTTTCCTCGCAGAAACTCATCTATCTTCATTCTTTTTTTTCCTTCCATCTGCAATTCCTTTATTTCAATCCATCCATCTGTAGTCTTGAATCGCAGATACGTTTTATTATCAGAATAAACAGATCCAGGCTGTAAAGTTCCTCCATCTGTAGTATAGAGTTTCTCTGCCTGAAAAATTTTACATGTTTTCCCATTTACTTTAGTCCAGGCACCTGGATAGGGGGAAAGTCCCCTTACAAAGTTGTATACCTGCTCTACTGACTGTTCAAAATTGATTTCACATGTCTCTGTAAAAATCTTGGGTGCCATCTTTACTGGCTTAGACAAGTCCTGAGGTATCTGAGGATAATTACCTGTCTCTACAGCTGCAACAGTTTTAAGGACAAGCTTCGCCCCTTTATGCATCAAACGTTCGTAGACAGTTCCTACATTATCTGTTTCAGAGATAGGTTCATGTTCCTGAAAGATAATATTACCTGTATCTATCTCATGTTGCAGAAAAAAAGTTGAGGCACCCGTTTCTTTTTCCCCGTTAATGATAGCCCAGTTAATAGGTGCAGCTCCACGATAATCAGGTAATAAAGAAGCATGCAGATTAAAAGTCCCCTTGGGAGGCATATTCCAAACAATTTCCGGAAGCATTCGAAACGCAACCACTACCTGCAAATCTGCTTTATAGCTTTTCAATTCTTCTAAAAACTCAGGATTTTTCAGTTTTTCAGGCTGTAGTACAGGAATACTATGTTTAAGAGCAGCTTCTTTTACGGGTGAAGCTACCAGCTTTAATCCTCTTCCTGCTGGTTTATCAGGAGCTGTAATTACTGCAACTACATTGTAATTATTCTCTACCAATATTTCCAGGCTAGGTACTGCAAATTCAGGCGTACCCATAAATATGATTCGCATAACAAAAAATGTTAGATATATAAATGACTTGTCCAACTCTTCATCAAAAGTAGTATCCTTCAACTGGCTTCCCAAACTTCTTTTATCAGGAATATACTTTCCCTATATATAATACAAAATAAGAACTCTTCTTTTTGAATAAACCCAATAACAAATAATAACTTTCGAAGAAGTCACTTGTTCTATTCAACCGAAATTCGTATTTTAGCGTTTATCTTACAGACTTCCGCAAGAGTAGTTGGCTCTTGCGGTTTGTTTTTGTTTATACTAATGCAAGAGATAACGTCCCATTTGATTTCTCCGGACCAGTTTTACTCGTCCGGTTCAGGATTTGGTTAACAGGTTCTGCAAAGCTATTGGTATACGTTTTGTAGGACGGCTTGTAGTTACAGCCGTTTTTTTTATTGTCATATATACACTGGATTCAATTAAAAATAAACAACTTAAACATATAAAAAGATGAGTAAGATCTCGTATTACACGCAAGAAGGATTAACCAGGCTTCGGGATGAATTGATAGAGCTACGAACTAAAGGCCGTGCGGATATTGCCAGACAGATTGCGGAAGCCCGTGATAAAGGTGATCTAAGTGAAAATGCAGAATATGATGCAGCAAAAGATGCACAAGGATTATTGGAATTGAAAATCTCAAAGTTAGAAGATCTTGTAGCGAATGCACGTCTGATTGATGAGTCTTCTATTGATACATCTCAAGTATCTATCTTGTCAAAAGTAAAGATCAAAAATAAGAAAAATGGAACGACTGTAACCTATACATTAGTATCAGAAGAAGAAGCAGATCTTAAAACCGGAAAAATTTCAGTGCAGTCTCCTATTGGAAAAGGATTGTTAGGAAAGAAAGTGGGAGAAGTTGCCTCTATTACTGTCCCTGCCGGACAAATGGAATTTGAAGTAGTTGATATTACCCGCTAAGAACTTTTCGTTTACTGATTATTAGTATAATTCAGATATGTGTTCAAAAAGATATTATTTTTGGACAACTCATTTATCCTGATAATCAGTAAACATACTTTAGCATGCCTACCATATTCTCCCGAATCATTGCTGGTGAAATCCCTTGTCACAAAATAGCAGAAAACGAACATTGTTTTGCTTTCTTAGATATTAGTCCTGTAGCTGAGGGGCATGTACTGGTAGTACCGAAGCAGGAGACAGACTATCTTTTCGATCTGGACAATACAATCTATACAGAATTAATGATATTCTGTAAAAGCCTTGCACCTGCTATTCAACAAGCTATCCCTTGCCTACGCATTGGTGTCACTGTTATAGGCCTTGAAGTTCCTCATGTTCATGTACATCTGATTCCTTTAAATTCTATGCATGACATGGATTTTAGTAAGCCTAAATTGCAAATAAGTCAGGATGCATTGGCAGATACAGCCAAACGGATACGTAGTTTTGTAAAATAGACAAAATATTCGGTAGATTACCTTAAAATAACGAACCATAGAACCCACTCCCACGTATGAGTCCTCTGTGGCTATTGCTGCAATACCTATACTTCATCTTCTGAGTCAGACTAAAAGACATCTACTTCCATGAAAGAAAGTTTTCTTGGGCTCCGAACCACCATCTATAAAGTCAATGATATTATCAAAGCAAAAGAATGGTACTCACAGGTTTTAGGAATTTCTCCTTATTTTGATGAATCCTATTATGTTGGTTTCAATGTTGGTGGCTACGAATTAGGACTACAACCAGAAGAACAATCTTCTCCTTTTAAATCGGATAATGTTGTTACCTATTGGGGTGTCTCTGATATTGAGTTGTCTTTTTATAAACTTATTGCTGCAGGAGCAGTAGTACATGAACAGCCAGAAGAAGTTGGAGAGGGAATAAAAACTGCCTCTGTGAAGGATTTGTGGGGAAATGTTGTTGGAATTATTGAGAATCCTCACTTTGCCTTACAGCCACATACTATCTGATAGTACAAAATCAGCATAAAAATAGAGACTCCCGAAAGTTAGGAACTTTCGGGAGTCTGATCACAAAACTCCTCTTCACTTCAATCTAATGAAGTTGATTTTGTATACATGACCCATAAAACAGATAGATGGTTGCATGTCGTATAAAATATTTTTTGATTTTATTTTCAGGAATTATCATTGGTATCCGATTGTGCGTTTTCGACAGGCCTTATCCTGCATATTTGATAAGTAAGAAGTAGCCCCTTAACATAAATTACTATCTTGCGATAAAAACGCATTCTATGTTAAAAGTTGAAGCATTTCAAGTTGCTGAACAAATCAACATTAAATCATTTCGTTCCGAGTTTACAGGCGAACCCTACTTGGCAACTAACTATGAAGTGTTTTATGTTCTGGAGCATAGTAAATACTTATATGTTCTCAACTATGGGGTAGTTGTGTTTGTAGATCACTCAGAAGTCGAAAAAAGCGATTTAATCCGTTTTTTAAAAAATTTTTGTGAGCGCCCCGTTCGTGAGGATTTTAAGGAAGACTTGCTGGTAGAAGTAAATCCACAAAAAAAGCTCACATTTAATTATACGTCTCTCATCGTTCCTGAAATAAATGAACATGCAGTGCGAGTTATTATGTTAAATACAGCTCAATCTGTTGCGCTGGAAACATACGAATCGTTAGGGGATGATATTCTGGAAGGAACCAAAAGATTTGCAGAAGAACTGGAAAAAGCGGGTAAGGTAAAAATTTCTCCCAAGAACTTGTTGCGTTTCATTGGCCGTACTATCAACGTAAAGAATAGTATTATAGACAATCTATATGTATTCAACTCTCCAGATGTAGTCTGGGAAAGTGAATATTTATCCAAGTTGGATCATGGATTACGGGAAATGTTTGATATCAATACCCGATTCAGAGCGTTGGATTATGAGCTGAGAGTAGTTCA
This sequence comes from Xanthocytophaga flava, assembly GCF_030068545.1. Classification (NCBI taxonomy): domain Bacteria; kingdom Pseudomonadati; phylum Bacteroidota; class Cytophagia; order Cytophagales; family Rhodocytophagaceae; genus Xanthocytophaga; species Xanthocytophaga flava. Next base: position 210,720 of record NZ_JASJOR010000016.1, read on the forward strand.
GGACAACCTTGAGTTATTCACAGATTTGCTACAAAACAGAGAAAGTACCCGATTGGAATGGATTGTAATCGGCTTGATCTTTGTGGAGGTGCTGAACCTTATTTTTGGTAAGATATTCGGGAGTGGACATTAATAACGAATCTGAAAAAGAGGATAATGCATCAATCTTCTCCAGATTCACTATTTGTTTATACACTTAAATGATCCAGTCTAAGGGTTCTTTTTCCAGACGCACACAATCCGCAAGTGTTGTACTATCCAGAATTTCAGCAGTTGCATCACGTACCTTACGCATAGTAATCCGGATAGAACAAGTCTCCACATCGTTACATTCATCACAAGGCTGGTATCCATTTTGCCGTGCACAGGGAACCCACGCAAGTGGTCCATCTATGATACGTACTACCTGGCCCATTGTAATCTGATCCGGACTTTTTAATAATCCATATCCTCCCGTCTTCCCTCTACGACTAAATAAAATACCATGGTTCTTTAGATCTAATAGAATTGCTTCCAGAAATTTTTTAGGAATTCGTTCTTGCTCAGCAATCTCAGCAATCAAGGTTGCATCATTTCCAAAGTCACGTGCAAGAACAAAAAGCGCCTTAAGGGCGTATTTAGCTTTCTTTGATAACATGTCTATGTATATTTTTACAAATATATTAAAAGTCTACAAAACGAGTATAGATTATCTACAAATAGTTATTTTATAATAACGGATAATCTATTCGTTTCTTACATGTGTCCAAAAGTCAAGTTAGTGTGTGTTTTTGGGGCTGGTATACTGTTTTCTATAAAAATATTTACATAGTAATGAACTAACTATCAGTATTTTGCAGTTTAGATTTTCAATTTACATACACACACATTTACTTTCTGACGGAAACTATTAAATTTGCACCCCTGCAACAAATTACACACACATGCTGTTGGACTTTGAGAAACCCATAGCAGAACTTGAAGCAAAGTTAGCTGATATGAAGCAGCTCGCAGAAGGTTCTGATCCTGAGATGCAATCAGCCGTTAAGACGCTGGAACAAAACATCTTGAAATTAAAAAGAGAAACCTATCAAAATCTGACGCGCTGGCAAAGGGTACAGCTTTCTCGTCACCCTGATCGGCCTTATACCCTTGATTATATTTATTCTGTTACTGATCAGTTCATAGAATTACATGGAGATCGTACCGTTTCGGATGATCCGGCAATGGTGGGTGGATTTGGTACCATAGAAGGGCAGACAGTAATGTTCATTGGTCAGCAGAAGGGGCGTAATACCAAGCAACGCCAACAACGTAATTTCGGTATGGCCAACCCGGAAGGCTATCGAAAGGCATTACGTCTGATGAAAATGGCAGAAAAGTTTGGCAAACCGATCATTACTTTTATAGATACTCCAGGCGCATTTCCAGGTATTGAGGCAGAAGAAAGAGGACAGGGTGAAGCTATTGCCCGTAATCTTCGCGAAATGTTTATGCTGAAAGTACCTGTAATCTGTATTATCATTGGAGAAGGTGCTTCGGGAGGAGCCTTGGGAATTGGTATAGGTGACCGGGTACTAATGCTGGAAAATACATGGTATTCTGTTATCTCTCCAGAATCCTGTTCGTCAATTCTTTGGCGTAGCTGGAATTACAAAGAGCAAGCAGCGGAAGCCCTGAAGTTAACTGCTGAAGATATGAAGCAATTTGGTCTTGTAGATGGCATTATTCCAGAACCTCTTGGTGGTGCGCATACAGATACTACAGGTATGGCACAAACAATTAAACAAGTAATTACAGATACACTGAAAGAGCTTGGAGCACTAAGCCCTCAGCAAAGAATTAATCAACGCATTGAAAAATTTGGTTCAATGGGTGTATTCAAAGATTAATAGAAGTTCATTTACTGAAAATATCTCCATTGGAAAGTCGTTAATAGAGAATGGTAGGTTATATGTGAAAAACTAATAACTTGCTTGTAACTCTTTAACGACTTTTTCTTTTATGCAGGTTCATGTAATTGATACTGGCTTCTTTAAACTGGATGGAGGAGCAATGTATGGAGTTGTACCCAAAAGTATCTGGCAAAAACTTAATCCTTCTGATGAAAATAATCTGTGTAGTTGGGCAATGCGGTGTTTGTTAATTGAAGACGGCAATCGTCTGATCCTGATTGATACGGGTTTGGGGAATAAACAGGATGCAAAATTTTTCAGCTATTATTATCTGCATGGTACAGACAGCCTGTTACAGTCTATACAGAAAGCCGGATTTTCTCCAGATGAAATTACAGATGTTATTCTGACTCACCTGCACTTTGATCATGTGGGTGGAGCTGTAAGCTCTAATACAGATAAGACGAAATATTTTCCGACTTTTAAAAATGCCCGTTACTGGTCTACACCCAGACATTGGCATTGGGCAATACAACCTAATCCTCGGGAAAAAGCAAGTTTCTTAAAAGAGAATATTCTACCCTTACAGGAAAGTGGTCAGTTGCATTGGATTGAAGAAGGGAAAACCTCCCCTTTTGCCAATATAGACTTTCTGTTTGTAGAAGGCCATACAGAAGCGATGTTATTACCTAAAATACAGATTGGTAATCAAACCATCGTGTATATGGCCGATCTTATTCCTTCTGCAGGACATATTGCGTTACCCTATGTAATGAGTTATGATGTAAGGCCCCTTCTGACAATGGATGAAAAAGCCACTATTCTTAATCGGGCAGTGGAGAAAGAATGGATATTATTCTTTGAGCATGACCCCATTATAGAGTGTGCTGTTGTACAACATACAGAAAAAGGTATTCGGATAGAAAATCAGGGAGCACTTGCAGAATGGCTTTCACTAACAAATCAGTAATAAACTATCTTATAAACATATACAGGGCTAGAATATGGAAATAGGTTTGGCATTGTCTGGAGGAGGTGCAAGAGGATTTGCACATGTTGGTGTACTTCAGGCGTTATTGGAAGAAGGCTTTGTCCCAACAAGACTGTCGGGAGCAAGTGCAGGGAGTATTGTATGTGCTTTATATGCTAATGGCTACCTGCCCAAAGATATTATGGATATTTTTCAGAAAGCTAAGATACGTTCTGTATTTAGTCTTTCAACACAATTAACTGGCTTTCTGAAACTAGGAAAAATAGAAAAATTTCTGGAAACATATCTTCCCCATAATTCATTTGAACAACTCAACATTCCACTAACGATTAATGCTACCGAGATACAGACCGGCGAAATTGTTTACTTCAATTCCGGACCTCTGATCCAACCTATTCTGGCTTCCAGTTGTATACCCGTTTTATTTGAACCACTTCGTGTTGGCAATAAGTTGCTGGTCGATGGGGGTATACTCAATAATCTGCCCGTAGAACCTCTGCTCAATCAATGCAATTTTATAGTGGGTGTACATAGTAACCCATGTGGAAACACCTTACCAATAATTAACATGCGTACAGTTATGGAACGCAGCTTATTATTAGCTATCCAAAATAATATCCAGGATAGAATCCTGCGCTGTGACTATTTCATCGAACCACCAGAACTTTGTCGTTTTACAACACTAGATGCCAGCAAAGCCCAGGAACTCTTCTCTATTGGTTATAAATACACAAAAGAAATAGCTCCGCAATTGAAAAATCTATACGAAGAAAAACAAAAGGGAAGGGAAATAGAGCACCTGAAACAATAGATTGCTGTTAATGTATTTGTGTGCCAGAATCATACAAATAATTATATCGCTTAATAAAATAAGGGTACCATAAAACAAAAGGCGAAAATATGTGTTTTGTTTAAACAGATACAACACATATTTTCGCAGGAAAAATATCAGCTAGCTGATTGTTGATTTATCCTTATTGTATGATGCGTTTTATAGCCCGGCTATATTTCTGGCTTATAGGCTGGAAAGTGAAGAATGAAGTTCCATCAACATTGAAGAAATATGTAATGATAGGCTTGCCACATACCAGCAACTGGGATTTTCCTATTGCTATGGCAGCATTACTTATTCTTCGTCTCAAGACAAACTATCTTGCCAAAAGAGAGTTGTTTCGGTTTCCTCTTGGTATTATTATGCGTGCCTTTGGTGGAATTCCTGTAGACCGTTCCAAACATGGAGGTTTAGTAGATGCCATGATTGATGAGCTTAACAAGCATAATGAAATGATTTTATTAATACCACCAGAAGGAACCAGAAAATATGTCAAAGATTGGAAAACAGGTTTTTATAGAGTGGCAATGGGGGCCAATGTACCAATAGTACTGGCATATCTTGATTATGGTAGAAAAACAACTGGGCTGAAGGCTGTTTTTTATCCAACTGGAGATTATGAAAAAGATGTAGAAGTGATGAAATCTTACTATAAAGGGATGAAAGGAAAATATCCTGAATATCAGAATGTATGATTTAAATATAAATATATCACGGCTTTAATTGATAGCGATTATCCCGAGGAAGTATGTACAGGTGAACCAGAGGATTTATATCTGCATTTATTTTCTGAAAATCATGGATATACTGACTTTAAAAGCATTATATTGATTACTAGTTTAATACTCATATAAATTATACAAAACCACTTTGACAGATTGTGAGATATAGGGGCTCTACTCTATTATTTATCCAATAAAATGTAAGAACTAAACAACTATTACGTATCTATATTCCCGAATTATTAAATACATTTGTGCATATACTCCATAATTCATGATAGAAGTCAAAAATATCTCAAAGTCTTATAACACATTACAAGTGTTGAAAGGAATAGACTTGGTTATTCGTCGCAAAGAAGTTGTTTCTATCGTAGGAGCTTCAGGAGCAGGCAAAAGTACTCTTCTGCATATTATGGGTACATTGGATAAGCCTGATACGGGTCTTGTACGTATCAATGGTCAGGACGTTGTGAATCTTCGCAGTTCTGCACTGGCGGATTTCAGAAATCAGAACATAGGTTTCATTTTCCAGTTCCACAATCTTCTTCCTGAGTTTACTGCACTTGAAAATGTCTGTATTCCAGGCTACTTAAGTAATAAAGATGCTAAAAAAGTACAGGCCAGGGCGACAGAATTATTGATTATGCTGGGTCTCAAAAACCGTCTCGATCATACTCCGTCCCGTATGTCTGGTGGTGAACAACAACGTACATCTGTTGCAAGAGCCCTTATTAATTCACCTCTGGTAGTTTTTGCTGATGAGCCAAGTGGCAATCTTGACTCCAAAAATGCCCAGGAACTTCATCAACTCTTTTTCAGACTCAGAGATGAAATTGGCCAGACATTTGTAATTGTCACACACAACGAAGAGTTGGCTAATATGGCAGATCGGAAGTTAGAGATGAAAGATGGAAAAATCCTTATCCCTGAAGTATCCAATTAGTATTTCATTCTACATTCCAGACTTATATTCTGCCCCGTATTAACCCCATATATTCCCATTGACACTGAAAAGTAGTCAGCCTGTTATTTTTATTTCGTCTATATGGTACATCTTTCCTTGTAAGAAAAATATCTTTTTTACAGAAAACCTCCTTTTTCACACCTTTTTATTATACTACTCTGACAATCTATGTTTTTCCAGAAAAAAGAAGGCGTTTAAGGTTTACCTTTTTTGGGCTCAATTATTAATAAGAGAATCAGTTAGTTATATGATGCCTATCGGAGAATAAACTTAAAAAGGAGTTTTATCGCCAAAAAAGCTATCGATAAACTTACGAATCCAGGTTCAGGCACACTTTTTTAATGAATACCTGCTCTGTGTAATTTTTAGCCATTCTTGAATTGAATACATGTATCAAAAAGACCACCTTTGATACATAAAATAAATGAATATATGGAATCTTCATATCTATCTGTAGGTTACAATCGTGAACTGAATGCAGTTATAGCTTCCTGGTCTGGTTACATATCAGCAGATGAGGCTAAAAGTGGATTTGAGAGAATATGGGAAACATTCCGTTATTATGAAGCTAACTATGTGATTGCAGATCTGAGAGATTATGAAGGTGGGTTTGGAGCTATTACGCAATGGCTGGATGAAGAATATATGCCCAAAATGATCAAAATAGGTTATCAGGCCTGCGCAAATGTTATGCCTGAAGATTTCTTTATGTCTGTTTCATTAAGCGATTTTCAGAATAAGCAATCCGGAATAGTACCTTTAAGAGTATTTGCAGACTTAAATGCTGCTCAAACCTGGATCAGCCAATTACAAACCAGTAAGAATGAACCAACACCTGATGCTCTTCGGGCTGTAGCCTGAGATTTTATACTATTAATAAAAAAGGAGATACTCTTAAGTATCTCCTTTTTTATTAATAAGGTATCTAAGTCATTCCGAATCTTAGGAAAAGATAGTGACTGTTTTTAGAGAAAATTTCCAATTTGTGCATAGTTCACCGCAAACTGTTTTTTAGTAATGGCAAAGCAGTCCTATCTATAGGCTAATGAATTACGTTTTAATCACGGCAATTTTGCTTTTGACTAGAACTCCGATCATTTCCATGGGTGCACATAACTAACCGCAGATTTTATTTTGACCGGAACTCTGGTCATTTTTTCTCTTGCGCATCATTCACAGCAAAAACAAAATCTGATCGGAATTCACCGCAATAGATTGATTGCATAGAATTATACACAATGTAGTTGCTATCTTTAAGTGGACATCAAGTTAAGATCAATTGCTATCTTTATTATATAGTTGAACTTAATCTGTAAGCAAGATGAGTAGCACACGAAAACTCTATGACAGAGCCTTTAAAGTAATG